>NZ_JBWKYW010000003.1:205944-243368 GCF_059423965.1 Variovorax sp. GW458-11-26-14-LB1 | reverse complement strand
CCCCCGCCGCAGGCGGACAGGGCCGCCATCAGCACAAAGCCGCCCATCACCGCGCCCGCGCGGCGAAGCCATTCCTGTCTCATTGTTTGGTTCCTCGTTCCCCGGTGCCAATCGCACCGCTCGGGATACTCAGGGCTGGCCTGAAGGCCGTCAATGTGGCCATGCAACCCGGCCCTCGCAGTTAATTCGTTCGTTTCCAAAGCCCCCGATTCCCCGCCCGTGGGGATGAAACGACAGCATCAGGGAAATCCCTGAAGACCGTGCCCCAACAGCCCCGGACACGGCGCCCCACAAGGGAAACGCGCCCCTTCCGCCCCTCGCCAAAGCCCCTCGCGGCTGGCCCGCTACTTGCGATATCGCTCGGGAATGACAGAAAATTTTCATAACTGACATATATTTGTAAACTGATTTACATCACTCGCACCCTTCCCGGTGCATCGCCCGCCCCATGAGCACCAACGTCGACACCCCAGGCACCACCGTGGCCCAGCGCATTGCGCAGGCGCTGCCGCGGCTGACGCGTTCGCACCGGCAGGTGGCCGACTTCGTGCTCGGGCATCCGCTGCAGGTCGCGACGCTGCCCATCGACGAGCTCGCCGCCGCAGCCGGCGTGTCGGTCGCCACGGCCAACCGCTTTGCGCGCGCGCTGGACTTCGACGGCTACGCCGCCTTCCGCGCCGAGCTCGTGCGCGGCTTCGAGCCGCTGGTGGCGCCGGTCGAGCGACTGCGCGGCAACCTGGAGCACCCGACCACGGTGGCCGAGGTGTTCGCCACCGCGCTCGACGAGAGCCGCCGCAACATCGAAGCCACGCGCCAGTCGCTGGACTACGCCGCCTGCGAGGCCGCGGTGCAGCGCATCCTGAAGGCGCGCTCGATCTACATCGGCGGCTTCGGCGCCAGCGCCTGGCTCGCAGGGCTGCTGCAGCACGGGCTCGATGGCTCCTGCAGCGACGTGCGCATGCTCTCCAGCGTGAGCGGCGTCACGCACTCGGCGCGCACGCTGATGCATGCCGGGCCGCAGGACCTGTTCATCGGCCTGACCTTTCCGCGCTACCTCACCGACACGGTGGCGCTGGCGCAGATCGCGCGCGGCCAGGGCTGCGCGGTGCTCGCGCTGACCGACCGGCCCAGCTCGCCCATCGCGCCGCTGGCCGACGTGGTGCTGTACGGCCAGACCGAAACCAGCTACCGCCCCAACTGCGAGACCAGCGTGCTCGCGCTGATCGAGGCACTGACCAGCGCGGTCGCCCTGCGCGCGCCCGGCGCGGCGCAGTCGGCCGGCCGCATCCTGCAGGCGGTGCGCCCGTGGCTGCACGGCGGGCTGGGCCAGGGCCATGCGCGCGGCGAAGTCTCCATGCCCTCCCCCCTCCCCGCCGCCGTCGCTTCCGACGCCGGCAAGAAAAAGAAGAAAGCTTCCCGATGAAGAACGTCACGCCCGTCATCGCCATCCACGGCGGCGCCGGCACCATCAGCGCCTCGACCACCAACCCCGAGCAGGCGCAGGCCTACCACGACGCGCTGCAGGCCATCGTGCGCGCCGCGCAGGCCGCATTGCTCAAGGGCATGTCCGCGCTCGACGCCACCTGCCTGGCGGTCGAGATGCTCGAAGACTGCCCGCTCTTCAATGCCGGCTACGGCGCGGTGTTCACGCACGAGGAAACGCACGAGCTCGACGCCGCCGTGATGGACGGCGCCACGCTCGCGGCCGGCGCCATCGCCGGCGTGAGCCACGTGCGCCGCCCGGTGCGCGCCGCGCGCGCCGTGCTCGAGGACGGCGCCCACGTGCTGCTGGCCGGCGCGGGCGCCGAAGCCTTCGCGCGCGACCGCGGGCTGGAGATGGTCGAGCCCTTCTTCTTCTCGACCGACGCACGCCGCCAGCAGCTGTACCGCGTGCGCGACACGGGCCGCGTGGTCACCGACCACGAAGGCGCCGCCATGACCAAGCCGCCGCTGGACGAAGACAAGAAGTTCGGCACCGTCGGCGCCGTGGCGCTCGACATGCACGGCCACCTGGCCGCCGCCACCTCGACCGGCGGCATGACCAACAAGCGCGTGGGCCGCGTCGGCGACACGCCGCTCATCGGCTCCGGCACCTACGCCGACGACCGCACCGCCGCCATCTCGTGCACCGGCAGCGGCGAAATGTTCATCCGCGTCGCGGCCGCGTACGACATCTGCGCGCGCATGGCCTACGGCGGCGCCACGCTCGAAGCGGCCACGCACGCCGTGGTGCACGAGTCGCTGCCCGCCATCGGCGGCACCGGCGGCCTGATCGCCGTCGACCGCCACGGCAACCTGAGCCTGGCCTTCAACACCGAAGGCATGTACCGCGGCCACGCGCGCGGCGATGAAGCCCCCGTGACGGCCATCTTCGCCTGACGCCCGCCCCTTTTTTCCTCGCATCCGCCATGTCCTCCCCTGCCCTGAACCTGCCCGACGGCCGCGTCCTCGCCGTCGACGACCTCACCGTGCGCTTCTCGACCTCCGAGCGCACGGTCGATGCCGTCAAGAAGCTGTCCTTCCACGTCGACCACGGCGAAACGCTCGCGGTGGTGGGTGAATCGGGGTCAGGCAAGTCGGTCACCTCGCTCGCGCTGATGCGGCTGGTGGAACACGGCGGTGGCCGCATCCTCGGCGGCAGCATGGCCTTCCGCCGGCGCAACGGCGAGGTGCTCGACCTAGCGCAGGCGCGCGACAGCACGATGCGTGGCATCCGCGGCGCCGACATCGCGATGATCTTCCAGGAGCCGATGACCTCGCTGAACCCGGTGTTCACCGCCGGCGACCAGATCGCCGAGGCCATCCGCATCCACCAGGGCAAGAGCAATGCGGCGGCGCGCGCCGAGGCGCTGCGCATGCTCGAACTGGTGCGCATCCCCGAAGCGCGCAACGTGCTCGACCGCTTTCCGCACCAGCTGTCGGGCGGCATGCGCCAGCGCGTGATGATCGCGATGGCGCTGTCGTGCAAGCCGCAGCTGCTGATCGCCGACGAGCCCACCACTGCGCTCGACGTGACGATCCAGGCGCAGATCCTCCAGCTCATCCGCGAGCTGCAGAAAGAGATGCGCATGGGCGTGCTCTTCATCACGCACGACATGGGCGTGGTGGCCGAAATCGCCGACCGCGTGCTCGTGATGTACCGCGGCGACAAGGTGGAAGCGGGCAGCTCCGACACCGTGTTCGCCTCGCCGCAGCACCCCTACACCCGGGCGCTGCTGTCGGCCGTGCCCAAGCTCGGCGCGATGCAGGGCACCGACCTGCCGGCCAAGTTCGAGCTCCTTCGTACCGAATCCGGCACCGAAGACAGCACCGACACCGTGCCCTGCACGAACACCACGCCGCAGACCACCGTGCGCGCAGACGCCGGCCCGATCCTGCGCGTGCGCGACCTCGTGACGCGCTTCGACGTGCGCAGCGGCATCTTCGGACGCGTGAAGCGCCGCGTGCATGCGGTGGAAAAGATCAGCTTCGACCTCTACCCCGGCGAGACGCTGGCGCTGGTCGGCGAATCGGGCTGCGGCAAGTCGACCACGGGCCGCTCGCTGCTGCGCCTGGTCGAGAGCCAAAGCGGCGCGATCGAGTTCGGCGGCAAGAACATCCGCGAGCTGCCCACGCGCGAGCTGCAGGCGCTGCGCCGCAACATCCAGTTCATCTTCCAGGACCCGTTCGCTTCGCTCGATCCGCGCGTGACGGTGGGCTTCTCGATCATGGAGCCGCTGCTCATCCACGGCATCGCCAAGGGCGCCGAGGCGCAGCAGCGCGTCGACTGGCTGCTGCAGAAGGTCGGCCTGCCGCCCGAGGTGGCGCAGCGCTATCCGCATGAGTTCTCGGGCGGCCAGCGCCAGCGCATCGCGATCGCGCGTGCGCTCGCGCTGAACCCGAAGGTGGTGGTGGCCGACGAATCGGTGTCGGCACTCGACGTGTCCATCCAGGCGCAGATCGTCAACCTCATGCTCGACCTGCAGCGCGAGCTGGGCGTGGCGTTCCTGTTCATCTCGCACGACATGGCCGTGGTCGAGCGCATCAGCCACCGCGTGGCCGTGATGTACCTGGGCCAGATCGTCGAGATCGGCCCGCGCCGCGCGGTGTTCGAAGCGCCGCAGCACCCCTACACGCGCAAGCTGATGGCGGCCGTGCCGGTGGCCGACCCGTCGCGCCGCCACAAGCCGCGCGCGCTGCTCGAAGGCGAGATTCCCAGCCCGATCCGCGCCGTGGGCGACGAGCCCGACGTGCCGCCGCTGGTGCAGGTTGCGCCCGGTCATTTCGTGGCACGGCATGCCATCGGCGGCGCCTTCTGAATCCGAACCGTTTTTTCACCCGCAGGCCCCCTGCATTTTTTCCACGAACCGACTGGAGTTCTTCCATGAAGCAATCTTCTTCCTCCCTGCGCTGGGCATCCGCATTGCTGGGCCTGGCCGCGCTCGCCGCCTCGGGCTCGGCACTGGCTGCCAAAGACGTGGTGCTGGCCATCGGCTACCAGCCGGAAACGCTGGACCCGTACAACACCAACACGACCATCACCACGGCCGTGACCAAGACCTTCTATGAAGGCCTGTTCCAGTTCGACAAGGACCTGAAGGTGCAGAACGTGCTCGCCGAGAGCTACGACGTGTCCAAGGACGGCCTGGTCTACACCATCAAGCTGCGCAGCGGCGTCAAGTTCCACGACGGCACCGACTTCAACGCCGAAGCCGTGAAGGTCACGCTCGACCGCGTGCTGAACCAGGACAACAAGCTGCTGCGCTACAACCAGTTCAACCGCGTGGGCAAGGTCGAGGCCGTCAACCCGACCACCGTGCGCATCACGCTGAAGGAGCCCTTCGGCCCCTTCATCAACTCGCTGGCCCACGCCTCGGCCGCCATGATCTCGCCCACCGCGCTCAAGAAGTGGGGCAACAAGGACATCGCCTTCCACCCCGTGGGCACCGGCCCCTTCGAGTTCGTCGAGTGGAAGCAGACCGACGCCGTCAAGGCCAAGAAGTTCGACGGCTACTGGAAGAAGGGCTACCCGAAGGTCGACAACCTGCAATGGAAGCCGGTGCTCGAGAACAACACGCGCGCCGCGATGCTGCAGACCGGCGAAGCCGACTTTGCCTTCCCCATTCCCTACGAGCAGGCCGAGCTGCTGAAGAAGAGCGACAAGCTCGAAGTGGTGGCCTCGCCCTCGATCATCACGCGCTTCCTGGCCTTCAACATGCTGCAGAAGCCGTATGACAACCCGAAGGTGCGCGAAGCCATCGGCTACGCCATCAACAAGGAAGCGCTGTCGAAGGTCGCGTTCGGCGGCTACGCCTTCCCCGCGCAAGGCGTGATGCCCCAGGGCGTGAAGTTCGCCGAGAAGATGGCGCCCATTCCCTACGACGTGAAGAAGGCCAAGCAGCTGCTGACCGAAGCCGGCTACCCGAACGGCTTCGAGTCGGTGCTGTGGAGCGCCTACAACAACACGACCAGCCAGAAGACGATCCAGTTCGTGCAGCAGCAGCTCGCACAGGTGGGCATCAAGCTGCAGGTGCAGGCGCTCGAAGTGGGCCAGCGCACCGAGCAGGTCGACGCCTGGCCCGATCCGAAGACGGCCAAGGTCCGCATGTACTACACGGGCTGGTCGTCGTCGACCGGTGAAGCCGACTGGGGCCTGCGCCCGCTGTTCGCCTCCGAGTCGTGGGCGCCCAAGCTCAACAACATGTCGTTCTACAAGAGCGACGTGGTCGACGCCGCGATCGCCAAGGCGCTCGTGACGGTGGACGACAAGGAAAAGGCCGCGCTGTACAAGACCGCGCAGGAAGAGATCCGCAAGGACCTGCCGCGCGTGCCGCTGGTCACCGAGCAGAACCTGTCGGCGCACGCCAAGCGCCTGTCGGGTGTGTTCGTGATGCCCGACGCGAACATCAACATCGATGCCATGTCGGTATCGAACTGATCGCGGCTCCTTCGTTTTCCTGACTGACTGTCCGGCGGGCGGTGGCACCGTGCCATCGCCCGTTCGCGACAACCGTATCCCATGCTGAACTACTTCCTCAAACGACTGTTGGGCCTGATCCCCACGCTGCTCATCGTGGCAGTGCTGGTGTTCCTGTTCGTCCACATGCTCCCCGGCGACCCGGCGCGCCTTGCCGCCGGCCAGGATGCCGACGAGCAGACCGTGGCCATGGTGCGCGCGGAGCTCGGGCTGGACAAGCCGCTGCCGCAGCAGTTCGTGAGCTTCTTCACCCACATGGTGCAAGGCGACTTCGGCACCTCGATCCGCACGCGGCGGCCGGTGTCGACGGAGATTGCCGAGCGCTTCTTCCCGACGGTGATGCTGACCATCACCAGCATGGTGTGGGCGGTGATCTTCGGCATGGGGATCGGCATCGTGTCGGCGGTGTACCGCAACAAATGGCCCGACCGCATCGGCATGACGCTGGCGGTGTCGGGCATCTCATTCCCCGCATTTGCATTGGGCATGCTGCTCATGCAGATCTTCTCGGTGCAGCTCGGCTGGCTGCCCACGGTGGGCGCCGCGACCTGGCAGCACTACATCCTGCCCTCGATCACGCTGGGCGCGGCGGTGGCCGCCGTGATGGCCCGCTTCACGCGCGCGTCCTTCGTCGAAGTGATCCAGGAAGACTTCGTGCGCACCGCGCGCGCCAAGGGCGTGCACGAAACCAGCGTGGTGTTCAAGCACACGCTGCGCAACGCGCTGATTCCGGTGGTCACGATGATGGGCCTGCAGTTCGGCTTCCTGCTGGGCGGCTCCATTCTTGTGGAGGCGGTGTTCAACTGGCCCGGCCTGGGCCGCCTGCTGGTCGATGCCGTGCAGATGCGCGACTACCCCGTCATCCAGACGCTGGTGCTGCTGTTCTCGCTCGAATTCATCCTGATCAACCTCGTGGTCGATGTGCTCTATGGCTACATCAACCCGACCATCCGCTACAAGTGAGCACGCAGCCATGACGCAAGCTACCGGCGTGTCTGCCGAATCCATCGTTCCACTGTCCCCCGTTGCCGTTGCGCTGACCGCCGGCAAGGTCCGCACGCCCTGGGGCGAATGCTGGCGCCGTTTCAAGAAGCAGCCCGTGGGCATCGTCGCGGCGGTGTTCGTGCTGCTGCTGGTGGTGATCGCGGTGTTCGCACCGTGGATCGTGCCCTTCGACCCCGAGAACTTCTTCGACTACGACATGCTGAACAGCGGGCCCTCGGCCACGCACTGGTTCGGCGTCGATCCGCTGGGCCGCGACATCTTCAGCCGCATCCTGGCCGGCACGCGCATCTCGCTGGCGGCCGGCTTCCTGTCGGTGCTGGTGGGCGGCATCATCGGCACGGCCTTCGGCCTGCTGGCCGGCTACTACGAAGGCTGGTGGGACCGCATCGTGATGCGCATCTCGGACGTGCTGTTCGCCTTCCCCGGCATTTTGCTGGCGCTGGGCGTGGTGGCCATCCTGGGCAGCAGCATGACCAACGTGGTGGTGGCGGTGTCGGTGTTCAGCGTGCCGGCCTTTGCGCGCCTGGTGCGCGGCAACACGCTGGTGCTCAAGCAACAGACCTACATCGAGGCCGAGCGTAGCATCGGCGCGTCCGACTGGACCATCATCGTGCGGCACATCCTGCCGGGCACGATCTCGTCGATCGTCGTGTACTTCTCGATGCGCGTGGGCACCTCGATCATCACGGCGGCCAGCCTCTCGTTCCTGGGCATGGGCGCGCAACCGCCGACGCCCGAGTGGGGCGCGATGCTCAACGAAGCCCGCGCCGACATGGTGACCTCGCCGCACGTGGCGCTGTTCCCCAGCCTGGCCATCTTCTTCACCGTGCTGGCCTTCAACCTGCTGGGCGATGCGCTGCGTGACGCGCTCGATCCGAAGATCGACCGCCAGTAAGCCCGTTCTTCTTTTCTCTCTTCATGGCCTCGACGACCTCCCTGCCCTTCATCGGCACCCTGCCTGCGGGCACGCGCGACGCCATCACCGACGTCGCGGGCGTCACGGTCGGCCACCGCACGCTGGCCGACGGCCCGGTGCAGACCGGCGTGACCGTGATCCGCCCTCACGCCGGCGACCCGTTCCGCGACAAGGTGCCGGCCGCGGCCGTGGTGCTCAACGGCTTCGGCAAGAGCGTGGGGCTGGTGCAACTGGCCGAGCTCGGCGTGCTGGAAACGCCGATCGCGCTGACCAACACCTTCTCGGTCGGCACCGTGGCGACGGCGCAGATCCGCCACTGCGCGGCGGCCAACCCCGAGACCGGCCGCGCACTGCCCACGGTGAACCCGCTGGTCTTCGAGTGCAACGACGGTTTTCTCAACGACATCCAGCGGCTGGCCGTGACCGAAGCCGACTACCTGCAGGCGCTCGACGCCGCGGGGGTCGATTTCGAACAGGGCTCGGTCGGCGCGGGACGCGGCATGTCGAGCTTCCAGCTCAAGGGCGGCATCGGCAGCGCGTCGCGCCGCGTGGCGATGGCCGACGGCACGACCCACACAGTGGGCACGCTCGTGCTCGCGAACTATGGGCGCCAGCCGCAGCTGGTGCTGGCCGGACACGCGGTGGGCGAGCGGCTCGCGGCACTGCTGGCAGCGAAGGAAGCGTCGGAGCCCGAGAAGGGCTCGATCATCATCGTCGTCGCCACCGATGCGCCGCTCGACGCGCGCCAACTGCGCCGCCTCGCACTGCGCGCGGGCGCGGGGCTGGCCCGCACCGGCTCGGTCTACGGCCACGGCAGCGGCGACCTCGTGCTGGCCTTCTCGACCGCCTACACCATCCCCGACCGCGCCGACCGGCCCATGCCGGCCGTGGCGATGCTGCACGACACGCGGCTCGACGGGCTGTTCCAGGCCGCGGCCGACAGCACCGAGCAGGCCATACTTCATGCGCTGTGGCGCGCCACGCCGGTCACGGGCCGCGACGGCAACCACCGCGCGGCGCTCGGCGAACTGCTGCCGGCGTCTTCCCTTTCACCTCTCGCCTGAAACACACGTCCATGAAAGTCCTGATCTCCACCGACATCGAAGGCGTTGCGGGCGTCTACCACCACGAGCAGGCACGCCAGGGCAACCCCGAGTACGAACGCGCCCGCGTGCTGATGGCGCAGGAGGCCAACGCCGCGATTGCCGGCGCCTTCGACGCCGGCGCGACCGAGGTGCTGGTGAACGACTCGCACGGCGGCTTTCGCAACATGCCGCCCGATGTGCTCGACGCACGCGCCCGCGTGGTGCAGGGCAAGCCGCGCTACCTGAGCATGGTGGCCGGGGTGGAAGAAGGCGTGGACGCGCTGTGCATGGTGGGCTACCACTCGCGTGCCCAAGGGCGCGGCATCCTCGCGCACACGATCAACGGCTTTGCCTTCGCGGGCATCCGGCTGGGCGACCAGGAACTCGGCGAGGCCGGAATCTACGGCGCACTGGCCGGCGAATACGGCGTGCCGGTCGTGATGGCCAGCGGCGACGACGTGTTCATCTCCGAGAACCAGGCGCTCTTTCCGCATGCGAGCTTCGTGCAGACCAAGAAGGCGACCGGCTTCAACAGCGGCGTGTCGCTCTCGCCGGAGCAGTCGCGCCAGGCGATCCGTGCCGGCGTGATCGAAGGGCTGGCCGCGCGTGCCCATGCACGTCCGCTGGTCTTCCAGGGCCCGCAGGTGGTCACGCTGCGCACCCAGTCGCCGATGATGGCCGACCTGTTCTGCCAGTGGCCGAGCTTCGAGCGCGTCGACGGCGTCACGCTGCGCTTCAGCGCTGAAACAGTGGAGTCGGCGGTGCGCATGCTGAACTGCTGCTCGGCGATGTCGTCGATGCTGCGCTGACGTAGCGGCTTCTCAAGGCAATGCGAGGCTGAAGCGCACGTGACCGTCCTGCCCGGCGCTGTCGAGCCGGGCGTGCCCCCGGTGCAGCTCGGCAATCTGGTGCACGAGGTACAGGCCGAGGCCAGCGCCCGGTGAGCGCGCCGCCTGGCGGCCACGGAAATACTTCTCGAACAGTCTCGGCACCTCGTCGTGCGGAATCGCATCGCCGGGGTTGCTCACGCGGATGTCCAGCCCGCCCGCTTCCGCCTGCACCACGTCGAGCACGATGGCGCGGCCGGCCGGCGTGTGGCGATCGGCGTTGGCCAGCAAGTTGCGCAGCGCCACGCGCAGCAACCCCGGGTCGCACACCAGCTGCGGCGGCAACTGCCCGTCGTGCCACACGACGCGGCCGTCGGGCCAGTCGGCCACCAGATCCTCGAACAGCTCCAGCAGCTCGTCGCGCTCGCAAGGGCGCGGCTGGAACGGCGTCTGGCCGGCTTCCATGCGATCGGAGGTCAGGTACTCGTCGACCAGCGCGGTCATGCGCTGCGCGGCGGCGCGCAGGTTGAGGCAGCGCGCCAGGGTCTTCTCGCGCGCGGCATCGAGGTTCTTCGCGATCTGCTGCGCGGTGGTATGGATGATCGCCAGCGGCGTGCGGAACTCGTGCGACACCATGGCGACGAAATCCACCTGCGACTGCTTGGCGCGGCGCTCGGTTTCCAGCGCGGCGCGCAGGTCGACCTCGAGGCGCTGGCGCTGCTCGATCTCGCCGCGCAGGTCGGCCGTGCGCTTGCGCACCTCGTCTTCCAGCCGGTCGTTCTGGCGGCCGACCACGTGCACCAGGCGCGCTTGCGCGGCTTCCTTCTCGCGGCGCAGCTGGTCGTAGCGGCGGTTCAACCGCATGCTCATGAGCAGCAGGTGCAGCAGCGTGCCCACGGCGGTCGCGTTGTCGGTCCAGGCGCCGGCCGGCAGCCAGCCCTGGTTGCGCAGGAAGCTCACCATCACGCCCACGTAGTAGATGCCGAAGATGACGAGAAAGGCCCGCGCCTGGCCCTGGTCGCGCGGCAGCAACCACAGCGCGGCGGCGATCAGGTAGACGATGCACAGCATCGCCGTCCCCTGCACCGCCTGCATGGCCAGGCCGTTGGCGCCGGCCAGCACCAGCGCCACCGCGGTGGCACTCACGAGGCCCACCACGCGCACCGCCACGCGAGTGAAGCGCGGCCACCGCACATCCGTGCCCAGCTGCATGCCGGCGAAGCGGATGCCGATGGCCACGCCGGCGCAGATCGACAGGCTCAGCAGCAGGTCGGACAGCCGCGCGGGCATGGCCAGCAGCTGCTGCGGCAGCCCGGCCGTCAGGAACTCGACCAGCAGCGCGTTCGCCACGTAGACCAGGTACCACGCGCTCAGCCGCTCGCGCGTCATCTGCCAGAACAGCGTGTGAAAGGCGAGCAGCATCAGGCCGAATCCGAAGCCCAGGCCGTAGAAGAGGTACTCGCGCCGCGCGGTGCCCGCGTAGACCTCGGGCGCGGCAAAGCCGATGGTGGTCGACATGGCGTTGCGCGACTGCAGGCGCAGCAGCAGCGGCGTGGGTTCGGTGCTCTCCAGCGTGAGCGGCAACTGCACGTTGCGCGCGTCGACGGGCCAGTGCTCGCGGCCGATGTCTTCGCCCGAGTGCACGGCCAGCTGCCAGCGGCCGGTGTCGTCCTGGCGGTACAGCCGCACATCGTCGAGCAGCGCATTCCTGAACTGCGCCAGCCAGCGCTGCTGCGACGCGTCAGCCGGGCGCTGCACCTCGAGCTTGATCCACACGGCGTCGCGCGTGAAGCCTGCGTTCACGGCGCCGGGCAAGGCCTTCCAACCCGGCGCGACGGCGGCTTCGTCGGCGCTGAGGCGGCCTTCGGGGTCGCGCAGCATCGACAACTGGCCGTGGCTGTCGACGCTCGCCAACGGATTCAGCCGCAGCACGCCGGCGGCGGCCGCGGTGGAAAAGAGAAGGCCCAGCACGGCAAGACAACCGCACCGCCACAGGCACCGAGCAAGGCGTTTCATGGGCGCGGATTATCGAGGGCGCCCCTACAATCCGCGCGCCTTTCATCGTGCTTAGAAACGCTCAGATTCCCTCGGCCACCAGCCCCTACCCTGTTCCCATGCGTGATGTGATCCTGCTGGAAGATGAAGCCGTGCTGCGCGAAGAGTTGAGCGAGTTCCTGACCGGCAGCGGCTACCGGGTCGATGCCGAGGCGTCGCTCGAAGGCTTCCACCGCACCTACGACCCGGCCCGCCACGGCATCGCGCTGGTCGACCTCGGCCTGCCCGACGGCGACGGCCTGTCGCTGATCCGCGAGCTGCGCGAACGCGGCGAGCGCCTGGGCATCGTCGTGCTGACGGCACGCGGCGGCGCCCGCGACCGCGTGACCGGGCTGGACATCGGCGCCGACTATTACCTGTCGAAGACCACCGACCTCGATGAACTGGCGGCCACGCTGGCGGCGCTGTCGCGGCGTCTGGGCGATTCGCCCGCCGCGCTGCCGGCCGACGCCTGGGTTCTGGAGCTGGGCCCGCGCCGGCTGTCGCCGCCGGGCTTCGCGCCCATTGCGCTGTCGGAACAGGACCTCACGGTGCTGCACGAGCTGATGCGCAGCGCCGGAGAGATCGCCAGCCGCCAGCAGATCGTGCAGGCGCTGGGCGAGCACTACCTGAGCTACGACCAACGCCGCCTCGACACCCAGATCCGCCGCCTGCGGCGCAAGGTCAGCGAGGCCACGGGGCTGGTGCTGCCGATCAACACCGCGCGCAACGCCGGCTACCGCTTCCACGCCAAGACGCTCATCCGGCGCTAGCCCGGCGCTGTCCGGGCGCCGCTGTGGCGCTCAGAAACGCTCAGTTTCATTTCGATACCCGCCGCTAATCTGCGGCACAGGCAGCGACTTGAGGCACGGATGAAGGCATGAGCGATCTCGCCAGGACAACTTCTTATGTGGTCCCCTACGTGGTCCACGTCAAAGGCCAGAACTTCACTTTGAAGGATGTCATGGTGGCCGCGGACATCTACCGGCTGCGGATCGAGGAGCAGATCGGCGATCCGCTGCGGGTGGTGAAGTGCTTCCAGGCCTGGTCGAAGGAGCGCCACCACGGCATCGAGCACCTGAACCGGACCGAAGCCCGGCTGGCCCGGGAATGGCTCAATGCGCAGCACCAGGCCGACAAGGCCGCCCGGCAGCTGCTGAGCTCGCCGCAGACCCTGGGCTTCGACTTCAAGCTGCGGTAGGCGCCCTGCGCGGGTGCCCCCGGGTTCCTAGAATCCAGCGACCGGCGACCCCGCGCCGGCCTTCGCGCCTTATCCGGAATAAGCAACCAACCGCCTCGCAACCCGCATGGATGCTGGTGAATAAGCTTATCCGCATAAGACGCGAACCAAAAAATAGTTTGTTTCCATAAGGCGGGCTTTCAGAATCCGGGGCTTCTTGCTGGGGCGCCCCGTTGTACGTGCGGCACCGCACTTCTTCAAGACACATACGCACGATGTACCAATACACAGAATTCGACCGCCAGTTCGTTCACCAACGCGCTGCCCAGTTCCGAGACCAGCTCGAGCGCTGGCAAAAGGGCCGCCTGCACGAGGACGAGTTCCGCCCCCTGCGCCTGCAAAACGGCTGGTACGTGCAGCGCTACGCGCCGATGCTGCGCGTGGCCGTGCCGTACGGCGAGCTGTCGAGCAAGCAGCTGCGCGTGCTGGCCCGCATCGCCCGCGAATACGACGAGCCCGAGGCCGAGGTCTACCGCAAGGCCATCGAGACCCAGGGCCTGCTCGGCAGCCACAAGCTGCCCACCCATTACGCCCACTTCACGACGCGCCAGAACGTCCAGTACAACTGGATTCCGCTGGCCAAGTCGGCCGACGTGATGGACCTGCTGGCTTCGGTCGACATGCACGGCATCCAGACCAGCGGCAACTGCATCCGCAACATCACGAGCGATGAGCGTGCCGGCATCGCCGTCGACGAGATCGCCGATCCGCGCCCCTTCGCGGAAATCATGCGCCAGTGGAGCACGCTGCACCCCGAGTTCGCCTTCCTGCCGCGCAAGTTCAAGATCGCCATCACCGGCGCCACCGAAGACCGCGCCGCCACCGGCTGGCACGACGTGGGCCTGCACGTGGTGAAAAACGACGCGGGCGACATCGGTTTCCGCGTGCAGGTGGGCGGCGGCATGGGCCGCACCCCCATCATCGGCACCGTGCTGCGCGAGTTCCTGCCCTGGCAGCAGATCATGAATTACCTCGAAGCGGTGATCCGGGTCTACAACCGCTACGGCCGCCGCGACAACATCTACAAGGCGCGCATCAAGATCCTGGTGAAGGCCGAAGGCCAGCGCTATATCGACGACGTCGAGGCCGAGTACAAGCAGATCCTCGAGCACGACGGCGCACCGCACACCATCACGCAGGAAGAGTACGACCGCGTGGCCGCCTCCTTCGTGCCGCCGACGCTGGCCACCCGTGTGCTGCAAAGCGCCGAGAAGACCGACGCCGAGCTGCGCGCCCACGCCGCCGACGACGTCATGTTCGCGCGCTGGCTCGCCCGCAACGTCGATGCCCACAAGAACCCCGCACTGCGCGCCGTGACGCTGTCGTTCAAGCGCCTGAAGCAGGCGCCCGGCGACGCCTCGGGCGACCAGCTCGACACCATCGCCGAGCTGGCCGACCGCTTCTCGGCCGGTGAAGCCCGCGTGACGCACGACCAGAACGTGGTGCTGCCCTGGGTGCACGCCGAAGACCTGCACGCGCTGTGGCTCGCCGCCCGCGCCGCCGGTTTCGCCAGCGCCAACGTGCAGCTGCTGACCGACATGATCGCCTGCCCCGGCGGCGACTTCTGCGCGCTGGCCAACGCCCGCTCCATTCCCATCGCCGAAGCCATCACCGAGCGCTACCAGGACCTCGACGAGCTCGACGACCTGGGCGAGATCGACCTGCACATCAGCGGCTGCATCAACTCGTGCGGCCACCACCACAGCGGCCACATCGGCATCCTGGGCGTCGACAAGGACGGCAAGGAGTGGTACCAGGTCACCCTCGGCGGCTCCGACGGCTCCGCGCTCAGCGGCGCGCCGCAGGCCGGCAAGGTGGTCGGCCCCTCGTTCTCGGCGGCCGAAGTGCCGGGCGTGATCGAGGCCGTGCTCACCACATACCGCGACACCCGTGAAAACGGCGAAACCTTCATCGACACCCTGCGCCGCGTGGGCCCCGACCCGTTCAAGGCCGCGGCCAACGGTGCGCGATTCAAGGTGGAGGAAGCAGCATGAAGAAGACTCTGAACATCCTTTCGGCCGAAGAACACATCGACGACGGCGACCCGAAGGTCCTGCAACTGGCCAACGACGCCGACCCGCTCGCCATCGAGGTGTGCCTGGCCGACATCGAACGCATCGACCTGAACTTTCCGAAGTTCACCGATGGCCGCGCCTACAGCCAGGCCTTCCTGCTGCGCCGCCGCCTCGGCTTCACGGGCGACATCCGCGCCACGGGCGACGTGCTGATCGACCAGCTGGTGCAGATGGAACGCACCGGTTTCTCCAGCGCCGTGCTCAAGGAAGGCGTGGACGCCTCCGACGCACAGCGCCAGTTCGACCGCTTCGCCACGTTCTACCAGGGCGATGCGGTGAAGACCGCGCCGCACTTCGTGGCCGGCGCCTGAGCAGACAAGAGAGTCCCATGAGCATCGCCACCGACATCGACTTCGCACGCATCAACACCGAACTCGGCCGCAACGCCGAGGGCCTGGTGGACTGGGCCGTCGGCCTGGGCCAGCCCGCGATCATCACCACCAACTTCCGACCGTTCGAAGCCGTGATCCTGCACATGGTCACGCGCGCCAAGCGAGACGTGCCGGTGGTCTGGATGGACAACGGCTACAACACCGAGGCCACCTACCGTTTTGCCGACGAGGTGACGAAGCTCCTGGGCCTGGACCTGCACATCTACCTGCCGCGCCGCTCGCGCGCCCACCGCGAAGCGGTCGAAGGCGCCACGCCGGCGCTAGACGATCCGCGCCACGCCGCCTTCACCGAAGAAGTGAAGCTGGAGCCCTTTGCCCGAGCCCTGCGCGAAACCGCGCCCAAGGTGTGGTTCACCGCGCTGCGGGCCACCGACACGGCCGTGCGCGCGCAGATGGACCCGGTCAGCGTGAACCCGGACGGCCTGATCAAGGTCGCGCCGCTGCTGCACTGGTCGTCCAAGGACCTGTACGAATACTGCGAAGCCAACGGCCTGCCCAACAACTTCGACTACGTGGACCCGACCAAGGGCGAGGACAACCGCGAATGCGGCTTGCACCTGTCGCACTGAACGATCGCTCTCCGCCTCCAGGACCCATCCGATGAACGCCCGTACCGAAGCCGACCTGCTGCAGCCGCCCATGCATTCACCCGCGAACCTGTCCAACACGCACCTCGACGCGCTGGAAGAAGAAACCATTTTCATCCTGCGCGAAGTGGCTGCCGCCTTCGAGCGCCCCACCCTGCTGTTCTCGGGCGGCAAGGACTCGCTGGTGCTGCTCAAGTGCGCTGAAAAAGCCTTCGGCGTCGGCCGCATTCCCTACCCGCTGCTGATGATCGACACCGGCCACAACTTCCCCGAAGTGACGGCCTACCGCGACCAGCGCGCAAAGGAGCTGGGCGCCGAACTCATCGTACGCAGCGTCGAAGACTCGATGAAGCGCGGCACCGTGCGCCTGGCGCACCCCGGCGAATCGCGCAACGCGCACCAGTCGGTGACGCTGCTCGAAGCGATTGAAGAATTCCGCTTCGACGCGCTGATCGGCGGCGCCCGCCGCGACGAGGAAAAGGCCCGCGCCAAGGAACGCATCTTTTCGCACCGCGACAGCTTCGGCCAGTGGCAGCCCAAGGACCAGCGCCCCGAGCTGTGGACGCTGTTCAACACGCGCCTGGCTCCTGGCGAGCACTTCCGCGTGTTCCCGATCTCGAACTGGACCGAGCTCGACGTGTGGCAATACATCGAGCGCGAGAACGTCGGCCTGCCGTCGATCTACTACACGCACAAGCGCGAAGTGGTCGAGCGCCGCGGCCTGCTGGTGCCGGTGACCGAACTCACGCCGCCGCGCGACGGCGAGACCGTGCAGGTGCGCGACGTGCGCTTTCGCACCGTGGGCGACATCACGACCACCTGCCCGGTCGAGAGCCTGGCCGCAGGCGCGGGCGATGTGGTGCTGGAGACGCTGTCGGTCGACGTCAGCGAGCGCGGCGCCACGCGCATGGACGACATGACGTCCGAAGCTTCGATGGAAAAACGCAAGAAAGACGGTTACTTCTGATGAGCGCAACGATCGCAACCCCCGCCACGACCGACGTCCACGGCGACACCGGCACCGCCCTGCGCTTCATCACCTGCGGCTCGGTCGATGACGGCAAGAGCACGCTCATCGGCCGCCTGCTGGTCGACAGCAAGACCGTGCTGCAGGACCAGCTGGCCGGCGTGCAGCGCGGCGGCGAGACCGACCTGGCCCTGCTGACCGACGGCCTCTCGGCCGAGCGCGAGCAAGGCATCACGATCGACGTGGCCTACCGCTACTTCTCGACCGCCAAGCGCAAGTTCATCATCGGCGACGCGCCGGGCCACGAGCAGTACACGCGCAACATGGTCACGGCCGTCTCGGCCGCCGACGCGGCCGTGGTGCTGGTCGATGCCACCAAGCTGGCCTGGGCCGCCGAGGTCGAAGACGGCACCGTGGTCAAGCGCGAGCTGCTGCCGCAGACGCGCCGCCACACGCTGCTGGCCCACCTGCTGCGCGTGCAGTCGATCGTGTTCGCGGTCAACAAGCTCGACGCCATCGACGACGCCGCGCTCGCCTTCGAACGCATCTCGACCGCGCTGAACGCCTTTGCCGAAGCGGCCGGCGTGAAGGTCGCGGCCATCGTGCCGATCTCGGCCCTCAAGGGCTGGAACGTGGCCACGCGCCATGCCGACTGGGTCGGCTACGAAGGCCCGAGCCTGCTCGAGCTGCTCGAAGACCTGCCCGTGACCGCGCAGGACGAAGCCGTGCCCTTCGCCTTCCCGGTGCAGTGGGTCGAGAAGTTCTCGGCCTCGGCCGACACCTCGCAGGGCCGCCGCGTGTTCTGGGGCCGCGTCGCCTCGGGCCATGTGGAGCCCGGCCAGCGCGTCACGGTGCTGCCCAGCAACCAGACCGCCACCGTCGCCCAGGTGCTGAGCCACACGCGCCAGCCGAAGAGCGTGCATGCGGGCCACAGCGCCGGCATCGTGCTCGACCGCGAGCTCGACGTGTCGCGCGGCGACTGGCTGCTGGCGCCCGAGGCCTTCGAGCCCGTGCGCGAGATCACCGCCACCGTCGCCTGGCTCGACGACGAGCCGCTGGTTGCGGGCCGCGTGTACTGGGCACTGCAGGGCCACCGCTGGGTCAAGGCCAAGGTGGCGCGCATCGTCGATCGCGTGAACATCACGACCCTCGAATCCGAGCCGGCGACCCAGCTGGAGGCCAATTCCATCGGCGATGTGGTGCTCGCGCTGCAGCAGCCGCTGGCCGTCCTGCCCTTCGCCCAATCGCGTGCGCTGGGGTCGCTGGTGCTGGTCGATACGGCCTCTCATCGCACCTCCGCCGCCGTGCTCGTGCAGCCGCCCGCCGCAAAGGCCTAAAATCTAGGGTTTTCCAGCCCCTTCTCCTGACGCTAAAAGACAAATGACCCACGTCGTCTCCGAAGCCTGCATCCGTTGCAAATACACCGACTGCGTGGACGTTTGCCCCGTCGACTGTTTCCGCGAAGGTCCCAACATGCTGGTGATCGACCCGGATGAATGCATCGACTGCGCCGTCTGCATCCCCGAATGCCCGGTCAATGCGATCTACGCCGAGGAAGACCTGCCGGCCGACCAGATCGCCTTCATCAAGCTGAACGCCGAGCTGGCCCTGGCCGATGGCTGGAAGAGCATCACCAAGCGCAAGCCCGCCCTGCCCGAAGCTGAAGAGTGGAAGGACAAGACCGGCAAGATCTCGGAGCTCGTGCGCTGAGCCAGGCGCCCGCACCGGTCGAGACCGACGCGCTGATCATCGGCGCCGGTCCAGTCGGCCTGTTCCAGGCCTTCCAGTTGGGCCTGCTCGAGATTTCCTGCCACATCGTCGACGCGCTGCCCGCCGCGGGCGGCCAGTGCGTGGCGCTGTACGGCCACAAGCCGATTTACGACATTCCCGGCACCCCTGTCACGAGCGGGCGCGATCTGGCGCAGTCGCTGTTGCAGCAGGTGGCGCCGTTCAAGCCGCAATTCCACTTCGGCGAGCAGGTTTCTACCCTGGCCCGCCAGGGCGACGACCGCCTGCTGCTGACCACCTCGGCCGGCACCGCCTTCCTTGCGAAGACCGTGTTCATCGCGGCCGGCGTCGGCGCCTTCGTGCCCAAGCGCATCGCGGTCGACGGCATCGCCCAATTCGAAGGCTCGACGCTGTTCTATCACCCCGATTCGCTCGACCGCTTCGCCGGCCAGACGGTCGTGGTCAACGGCGGCGACGACATCGCGCTGGAAACCGCCATCGCCCTCACGGCCCTGGCCAAGCAGGTGACGCTGGTCCACCGGCGCGACGGCTTCCAGGCCGACGAGGCGAACGTGGCCGCCATGCGCGCCCTCGTGGCCAACGGCAAGCTGGCCTTCCGGGTCGGTCAGCCGAGCGCCTTCGACGGCAAGCAACTGCAGATCACCACGCCCGACGCCACCACGGTCGAGCTTCCGCTCGATGCGCTGGTCGCCTGCCTGGGCATTTCGCCGCGCCTGGGCCCCATCGCCGACTGGGGCCTCGAGCTGGAGCGCAAGCAGGTGCCCGTCGACACCGAGAAGTACGAAACCCGCGAGCCCGGCGTGTTCGCGGTGGGCGACATCAACACCTACCCGGGCAAGAAGAAGCTCATCGTCTGCGGCTTCCACGAGGCCACGCTGGCCGCCTGGGGCGCGGCCGCGCGGGTGTTCCCCGGCAAGGCGATCCCGCTGCAGTACACGACCACCAGCACGCGCCTGCATGAGCTGCTGGGCGTGACGGGCGCTACCCCGCGCTGAGCAGCAGCGGCCGGTAGGCCTCGATGAAGCTGCCCACGGCGGCAACGTAGCGGTCGATATCCTGCGCCGACAACGGCAGCGAGAGCACGACGAATCCACGCGGCGAGGTGTAGATCCCCTCACTCAGCAGGTGGAAGAACAGCAACTGCCGCAAGCGCCCATCCACCGCCGCCAGATCGGCCACGCGCCGCACCTCGCCCCGCAGGAAATGCGCATTCATGAGCGAGCCCACACCGGTGAACTGCATCGCGACGCCTTCACGCTCGCACAGCGCGTTGAGCCGTGACCGCATCGCCTCGCCGCGCTCGGCCAGCCCCCCCGCCGCCTCGGGCGTGAACAGCTGCGTGAGACCCGCATAGCCGGCCGCCATCGTCATCACGTTGTTGTTGAAGGTGCCCGAGTGCGCAAGCGCGCCGGTGCGCGGGTCGAACTGCGCCATCACGTCTACCCGCCCACCGAAGGCGCCGAAGGACATGCCGCCGCCGATGTACTTGCCCAGCGTCGTCAGGTCGGCTCGAATGCCCAGCCCGTTCGCCAGCCCATGCGGCCCGAGCCGCGAAGTCATCACCTCGTCGAAGATCAACAGAGCACCGACCCGCGTGGCCCCGTCGCGCAACGCCTGCAGGAAATCGCGCCGCCCAGGAATGCAGCCGCTCGCGCCCTGCATCGGCTCGACCAGGATGGCGGCGATGTCCGCGCCGTGCGCGTCGATCTGCGCGCGCGCCGTGTCCGCGTCGTTGTAGGGCAGCACGAGGAAATCGAAGGGCACGGTGGTCGGCGACGGCTGGTCGCCGAAGCCGAGCACGCCGCCGTGATAACCGCCCGAGAACACCACGATCTTGCGCCGCCCCGTGAAGCGCAGCGCGGCCGTGAGCGCCATCAGGTTCGCCTCGGTGCCCGAGTTGGTGAAGCGCAGCTGCTCGACCTGCGGAAAGCGCTCGCAGATCGTCTGCGCGAGCCGGCCTTCGAGCAGGTTGTGGCCCGTGAGGTTGATGCCGCCCTGCATCGCCGCGATGACCGCCTCGCGGATCTCGGGCGCCGAGTGGCCGTAGACACCGGCCGTGTACTCGGCGATGAAGTCGGTGTAGCGGTGGCCGTCCGCGTCCCAGAGGGTCGCGCCTTCGCCCTTGGCGATGGTCAGCGGGAACGGCGCATAGAACAGCACCGAGCGGCTGTTGGCGCCGGGCATGTAGCGCGTCTGTGCCTCGAAGCGGCGCAGGCTTTCCGGGTTGCCGTCGGTGAAGCGTTGATGGGCCTGGGCCAGGGCCTGATCGATGGCGGTCGTCATGGGAGACATCCTTTGGGAATGGAACGTACCGGGAGCGCCCGGCCCGTTTAATTGATCAGTGTTCAATTAATAATATTTATACAATCAATTCACCCGCTGCACAATGGCCGCATCCATGAAGAAAAAAGCCCCCGAGCCTCGCCCCCGGACGGCCGGCCGCCCTGCCGGCGGTGCGGCACTGTCGAAGCAGCGCATCGCCGAAGCCGCGCTGGCACACATCGACGCCTTCGGCCTCGGCGCCTTCAGCATGCGCGAGATCGCGGCGCAGCTCGGCGTGTACCCGGCCACGGTGCACTGGCATGTCAGCACGCGCGAGGCCCTGCTGGCCGAAGTCGCCGCCACGGTCATGGCGCAGGTCACGCCGCCCAAGGGCACGCTCGCCTGGCAGGACTGGATCACTGAGTTGTTCCACCGCTGCCGCGCCGCGGTGCGGCAGCACCCCAACGTGGCGCAGCTGCTCGGGGCGCAGCTGGTGTCCAACGGCAGCCTGCCGACCGAGCTGGTCGAAGGCATGCTGGCGGCGCTGACCGAGGCCGGCTTCGACGGCGAGCCACTGCGCGAGGCCTACAACTGCGTGATCGCCGCGATGCTGGGCTTCCTGACAATGGAGTTTTCGCCCCTGCCTGCCGACAACACGCAGGCCTGGGCCGAAGAGCTGCGCGAGCGCGTCCACACGATCCGCCCGCTCGACCATCCCGTGCTTTCGCGCCACCTGCCGCAGCTGGCCAACAAGGCCTTCATCCTGCGCTGGGACAACGGCACCACCGTGCCGCTCGACAGCAGCTTCGAGCGGCACATCCAGATCACGATCGACGGGTTGGAGGCTTTCGCGCGCAGGCTCAAGCCGGCGCAGTGAGCGCGATGCGCAGCAGCGCGTCTTTCAGCCACAGCACGCCCGCGTCGGAATTCGAGCGCCGGTTCCAGCAGACGACCGAGCGGTAGCCCGGCAGCTCGAAGGGCAGCGGGTGCACCGCGAGGCGATCGCGAAAGCGCTCGGCCACGCGCAGCGGCAGCACGGCCACATGGTCGGTCTGCGCCAGCAGGTCGACGATCTGGCCGAAGCTGGTCATCGCCACGCGCATGCTGCGCGTGCGCCCTTGCCGCGCCAGCACCTGATCGATGAGGTCGTCCAGCGCCGAGCTGCCGTAGCCCAGGAACACGTGCGGTGCTTCGCAGAAGGCATCGAGCGTGGCGGCCTCGCCCAGCGTCGGATGGCCGCGGCGCACCGCGACCACGTAGCGGTCCTCGTACAGCAGCGCCGATTCGCAATCGCTCGGCGGCTGCAGGCGCGGCAGCACGGCCACGTCGAAGTCGCCCTTGCGCAGGCGCTCGGTGAGCGTGAGGAAGGAGCTGGTCTCCCAGTGCAGGCGGATGCGCGAGCCGCAGGCCGCGAGTTCGTTGGCGAGCGTGGGCAACAGCAGGTGGCTGGCGTAGTCGCTGCCCGAGATGCGAAAGATGCGCTGCGACGCCGCCGGCTCGAAGCCCTCGCCGGGCTCCAGCATCGCCGACAGGTCGGCCAGCACGCGCTCGACCTGACCGGCCAGCGCATGGGCGCGCGCGGTGGGCTCCACGCCGTGGGCCGTGCGCGTGAACAGCGGATCGCCGAAGGTGTCGCGCAGCCGGTTGAGCGAAGCGCTCACCGCCGGCTGGCTCAGGAAGAGCCGGGTCGCCGCACGCGACACGCTGCGTTCGCGCATCAGGGCATCGAAGGTCCGCAGCATGCCGACGTCGAGGCTGCGGATATCACGTTGGGCCATATCTCATATTCAAAGCTTCGAATTGCCCGCGGGGCAGGCTGTCCGTATCGTCCAGCGCACAAGTACAACACGACTGGAGACACGATGAATCGGTTCAGACCCTCGCCGCCCGAAGCACATGCGGCGGACAAGAAGTGCACCGCGCGCCGCCATGCACTCGGTGTGCTCGGTGCCGGCATCGCGGCCCTCGCCGCCGGCCCCGCCTTCGCGCAACCCGCGCCCTTTCCCAACCGCGTGGTGCGCATCGTGCCCTTCGGCTCGCCCGGCGGACCGATGGACGCCATCGCCCGCGTCTATGCCGAGAAGCTCAAGGCGCGCTGGAACCAGCCGGTGATCGTCGAGGCCCGTCCCGGCGCCAGCGGCACCATCGCGGCCGACGCCGTCGCCAAGGCCGCGCCCGACGGCTACACCGTGCTGCTCACGCTGCCGCTCACGCACATCAACAACGTGGTGCTGCAGCCCAAGCTGCCCTACGACCCGGTGAAAGACTTCGAGCCGCTGTCGCAGCTGGCCACGGGCGGCCCGATGCTGATCGCCCGTGCCTCGGCGCCCTTCTCCACCGTGCGCGAATTCGTGGCCTACGCCAAGGCGCATCCCGGCGTTTCGTACGGCACCTGGGGCAACGGCTCCAACGCGCACCTGTTCGGCGAACTGCTGGCGCGCCAGAACCACATCGACCTCGTGCACGTGCCCTACAAGGCCGAGGCCGCCGCGCACAACGACATGTTCGGCGAAGCGCTGGGCGTGGCCTGGGCCAACCCCGCGACCGCACGCGGCCTCGCACAGGCCGGGCGCATCAAGGTGCTGGGCATCACGGGCCGCCAGCGCGTGCGCTCGATGCCCAACGTGCCGACCTTCACCGAGCAGGGCTTCGCAGGCTTCGACCTCGACAGCTGGATCGGCGTGTATGCGCCCGCGCGCACGCCGCAGCCCGTGCTCGACGAATGGTCGCTCGCGCTGCGCGAGATCACGAAGCTGCCCGACATCCAGGAGCGGCTGGCCGGCTACGGCTTCGAGCCGCTGGGCAGCACGCCCGCCGAATTCCGTGCCGGCTACAAGGCCGACTTTCCCCGCGTGGCGGACCTGATCAAGGCCGCAGGAGTCACCCCCGAATGAGCGCCGTCGTCCCGTCCTCTGCCATCTCCGAGTGGCAACCCATCGCCTTCGACACCGGTACCGCCTACGGCCGCAAGGCGCCGAGCCACAAACCCGAGCTGACCGAGGTCGGCGCGGGCACGCCCATGGGCGAGCTGCTGCGCCGCTACTGGCACCCCATCGGCCTGGCCGCCGACGCCACCGACACGCCGCGCCAGGTGCGCGTGCTGGGCGAAGACCTCATCCTGTTCCGCGACAAGAAAGGTCGCGCGGGCCTTGTGCACTGGCGCTGCGCGCACCGCGGGGCCTCGCTCTACTACGGGCGCGTGGAAGAAGAAGGCATCCGCTGCTGCTACCACGGCTGGATGTTCGACGTGCAGGGCCACTGCGTCGAGCAGCCCTGCGAACCCGACGGCGGTGCGCGCAGCCGCGGCCGCGTGCGCCAGCCCTGGTACCCGGTGCAGGAGCAATACGGCCTGGTCTGGGCCTACCTCGGCCCGGCCGACAAGAAGCCCGTGCTGCCGCGCTACGACTGCCTCGAAACCATGGACGACGGCGAGACCCTGGAAGCCGACGGCAACAGCATCGGCGGCGGCGGGCCGCAGGTCATTCCGTGCAACTGGCTGCAGCACTACGAGAACGTGGCCGACCCCTTCCACGTGCCCGTGCTGCACGGCAGCTTCAGCGGCACGCAGTTCGTGGCGCTCATGGGGCAGATGCCCGACGTGAGCTTCGAGAGCACCGAGACCGGCGTGACGATCACCTCGATCCGCACGCTCGAAGACGGCAGCACCTTCCGCCGCGTGGCCGGCCCCGTGCTGCCGACGCTGCGCGTGGTGCCCAACCCGCGCGTGGCGGCTTACGGGCGCGTCGAGTCGATCGGCTGGGTGCTGCCGATCGACGACCACAGCTTTCGCATCTACACCGTGGGCCGAGTGAAAACCCCGGGCGATCTCGCCCGCGTGCGCTCGCGCCTGAACGGCAAGCTGTGGGAAGAGCTGAGCGAGGCCGAGCACCGCGCCTTCCCCGGCGACTACGAGGCGCAGGTGAGCCAGGGCGCCATCACGGCGCATTCGGAAGAGCACCTGGCCTCGTCCGACCGCGGCATCGTGATGCTGCGCCGGCTGCTGCAACGCCAGCTCGACGCGCTGCGCGAAGGCCGCGACCCGGCCGGCGTGAGCTTCGACCCCGCGGCCCCGCCCGTGCAGTTCGAGGCCGGCAACTTCCTCGTGCCCAAGGAATGAATGGCGTGTCGAGCGGCGCAGGCATCGCGGTGCGGGTGGCACGCAAGACGGTCGAGGCCGAAGGCGTGGCCGGCTTCAGGCTGGTACCCGTCGATGGCGAGCGCTTGCCGGCCTTCACGCCGGGCGCGCACATCGACGTCGCACTGCCCGGCGGGCTCGTGCGCCAGTATTCGCTGTGCAACGCATCCGCCCCTGACGACGAGGGGCACTACGAAATTGGCGTACTGCGCGACGCCGCCTCGCGCGGCGGCTCGCGGGCGATGCACGACACCGTCCATGAAGGCTCAGTGTTGCAGATCGGCCCGCCGCGCAACCTCTTCGCGCTCGACGAAAGCGCAACGCACAGCCTGCTGCTGGCTGGCGGCATCGGCGTGACGCCGCTGCTGTCGATGGCGCAGCGGCTGGCCACGCTGGGGGCCGACTTCGCGCTGCATTGCTGCAGCCGCTCGGCGGCGCGCGCGCCCTACCGGCGGCGGCTCGAAGACAGCGCGTTCGCAGACAAGGTGTTCTTCCACCACGACGACGGCCCGCCCGCTCAGCACATCGACCTCGCCGCCACCCTCGGCCGTCCGGCGCCGGGCCGACACGTCTATGTCTGTGGCCCCTCGGGCTTTCTCGAGGCCGTGCGCATGACCGCGCGCGCCCTGCACTGGGCGGACGCGCAGGTGCACTTCGAGTCGTTCTCGGCCGCCGCACCGCCGGCCGATGGACAAGGCAGCTTCGAGGTCGAACTGCACCGCTCGCGCCGCGTCGTCCGTATCCCCGCGACGATGACGGTACTGGACGCGCTCGCCGCCGAGGGCATCGAGATTCCGGTCTCGTGCGCGCAAGGCGTCTGCGGCACCTGTCTCACGCGTGTGCTCGCAGGCGAGGTCGCGCACCACGACCTCTATCTGACACCCGCCGAGCAGGCGGCCAACGACTGCTTCCTGCCCTGCTGTTCGCGGGCCCGCTCACCGAGGCTGGTGCTCGACCTCTAGCAGCTCGTAGAGCACCATCCGCGTCTGCCGCCCTCGCAGCTCGATCTGCTCCTCGATGCGCCGCGTGGCCAGGCGCCCGCCCAGCCCTTCGAGGGTCGCCTCGGACATCAGCGTGCGCGTGCCCAGTTGCTTGTTGGTGCCCTCGATGCGGCTGGCCGCATTGATCACGTCGCCGAGCGCCGTGTACGACAGCCGGTCGCTCGAGCCGAGCACCCCGGCGATCACGATGCCGGTGTGCATGCCGATGCGCGTGCGAAAGGGCTGCAGGCCCTCGGCCTGCCAGCGGCGGTTGAGCTCGGTCATCTCGGCGTGCAGTTCGAGCGACGCCACGCAGGCGCGGTACTCCGCGTCGGGCAGGTCGGTGGGCGCGCCCCACAGCACCATGATGCCGTCGCCCATGAACTTGTCGATCACGCCGCCGTGGCGCGCGAACACGCGGGTCGCGAGGTTGAAGTAGTCGGTCAGCTGCCGCATCAGCACATCGGCCGGCATCGATTCCGCGATGGCCGTGAATCCTTCCACGTCGGTGAACATCGCGGTGACGCGGCGCGGCGACCCGTTGGGTTCGAGTGCATGCCCTTCGGCGATGAGCTGGCGGATCACGTCCACCGGCACGAACTTGCGAAAGGCCTGCAGGCTGCGCGCGGATTCGTCCAGCGCCTGGTTCAGGTGCTGGATCTCGAGCACGCGGCTCGACTCGCGCGGCAGGTCGTCGAGCTCCAGCCGCCCGATGCGCCGCGCCGTGCGCGAGAGGCTTTCGATCGGCGCGGTCACCAGCTTCGACAGGCGCAGCGAAATGAAGAGCGCGATCGCCAGGAACGCCAGCACCAGCAGCAGCGACCACAGCACGTTGCGATGCAGCGCACCCAGCAGTGCCTCTTCGGGCTCCCAGCTGACCAGATGCCAGTCGGTGGCCGGAATGCGCGAGGTCTGCACCTGGTAGTGCATGCCCTCGTGCACGAGCGCAAAGGCCATGTCCTCGGTCCAGCCGCGGCTGCCGTTGGCCAGCATGTGGGTGTGCAGCGCACCGAGCACGCCCTCGTCCGGGTCTTCGAGCACGCGCACGGAATGCGGGTGGTCGCTGCGCGCGATCACGTGGTGGTCGGCACTCAACAACGCGCTGTGGCCGTGGCCCGTGCCGCCGAACAGGCGCACGAGGTTGGAGAGATGCCCCAGCGACACGCTGGCGACCGCCACGATCGTCTGCGTGACGCCCTCCTCGTCCTGCCGCCGGCTCGGCCGCGCGTGGCTCACGCCCAGCTCCTTCATCGAGGGCAGCACGAAGGGCGCGGTCCACACGGCGCGCTGCGCCTTCTCGGCCTGCGTGAACCAGTCCTCGTGCACCGGGTCGTCCTCGCTGCGGAAGGCCTCGATGCGCGTCGTCTCGTAGCGCCGCCGCGGGTCTTCGTCTTCGTCGCTGTCGGGCGGCGACTTGTACTCCCAGGTCTCGGTGGTGAAGTCTTTCTCGCGCAGCACCTGCCGCACCACCGGCGCGGGGTGGCGCATGGCCATCAAGAAATGGCCGTCGTCGCTGCCCACGCCGATGCTGTCGATTTCGGGTGTCTGTTCCAGCGCGGCCCAGAGCAGCTCGGCGGTCTGCTCGCCGTCGTGGCCCGCCGGATGCAGGTCGGGCGTGTGGGCGATGGCGCGCACCAGGCCCTCGGTCTTGGCCAGGAAGGCGAGGATGTTGTCCTCGACCCGGTCGTGGTTGACCTTGTGCGCCGACTCGCCCACCTTCGACACCAGCTTCTCCGCCCCCCAATAGCCGAAGGCCACCAGCAGCAACGACTGCAGCAGCGCGACCGCGCAGATGATGGTGCCGACGTCGACCCGGAAGCGCCGCAGCCGCGCGTGGGGTGCGGGCGATGAGGCCGGTGGTTCCGGGTGCTTGCGGTCGTCTGTCATGTGCGGGGAGCCTCCAGGGCATTCGAAGGCGCCCTCGTGGCGGAGATTCTCACCCGGGCCGGGGGCCCGCGGACCGGCGCATCACGGGTCGGCCGACATCTGGACGATGACCGGCCCGCTTGCCGCTACGCCGCAGTCTTTGAGAAGTCAGGGGCCCGCTTCTCAGCGAACGCCGTGAAGGCTTCGCGCGCTTCGGGACTCTGGAGGCGCTCCACGAACTGCGCGCCTTCGAGGTCCATCTGGGCTGCAACGGCCGCGCCCTGCTTCATCAGGCCCTTCGTCAGCTTCAACGAGCCCGCGGCACGGCTGGCGAGCAGCTCGGCAACCTTCTGCGCCTCGCCGTGCAGGTCCGACACAGGAACGACCCGGTTCGCGATGCCCCAGGCCAAGGCCTGCGCAGCGGACACCGGCAGGCCCAGCGCAAACATCTCGTAGGCACGAACGTGGCCGATGCGGGCAGGCAGCAGCAGGCTCGACGCCGCTTCGGGAACCAGCGCCAGGTTGACGAACGGCGTGGACAGCAGCGCATCCTCAGCCAGCACGACGAAGTCGCAGTGCAACAGCAAGGTGGTCCCCACGCCGACTGCGCGTCCGTTGACCGCCGCAATCACCGGTCGCGTTGAACTCGCCAACGCACGCAGGAAGCGGGCGACATGGCGCTCTTCGTTGCCGGCCTTCCCGGCAGCCACGGCAGCAAATTCGCCCAGGTCGTTGCCCGAGGTGAACATGCCACCTTCGCCTCGCATCACGATGGCCCGGACGGACGGGTCGCTCTCGGCACCTGCGATGGCATCGGCCAGACGGCCATACATCGCATTGGTCAGTGCATTCATCTTCTCCGGCCTGGCCAGCGTGAGGGTCAGGACACCCTGGGTGGATTCGACGGTCACGTATTCGGTCATAGGTTCTCCTGGTTGCCCTCTCGCACCGTGCGAGAGGGATGGCATTTAATTCGCATACGAAGTATATGCTTCGCGTGCGAAATAAATACGGATAAGATGTAACCTGCAGCGCCTTCGCCCAGGCCACAGGAATCCGATGAAAGCTCAAAAAAAATACAGGCTGGTGTTTCTTCTGAACGTCGCTCAGCGGGCGGTGCAGCGCTGGAAAGAAACCCGCGGCGACGCCCTACCCGCGCTGTCGGCAGCCCAGGCCGGCACGATGTTTTTCCTGTCGACCAACGATGGCGCCCTGACGGGAGAAGTCGCGCAGGCACTGAACATCGGTGCACCGGCCATGTCCGGCCTTGCCGCCCGGCTCGAAAAAGCCGGCTACCTGACCCGCGCGCAAGACCCGAACGACGGGCGCGCATTCCGCCTGTACCAGACCGAGGAAGGACGGCTTGCCGGACAGCGTGCAAAGGCCGGGCTCGGCGCGTTGAACGCACGGCTGACCCAGGGCTTCAGCGACGAAGAGATGGCAATCGTCGGCCGGTGGCTCGAATCGGTGGTCGAGAATTTTTCCGCCGAGGGCGCGGGAAAGCACGAGGAATAGGCCCTCGGCCCCGGCACGCCATCGGTGCGGCGGGTGCAAGGCCCGCTGTGGCCGGATTCTTCCGTGCGCAGGAACTTTTCGGTGCGTCTGCGACACACGCGCCTAAAATGACATTTCGCTAGGGGTGCTGCACCGGTTTCGACCGGTGTGGCTGAGAAAGTCCCTTTGAACCTGACTGAGGTAATCCTCGCGCAGGGAAGCTGGTCCGGTGGCCTGTCGCGTTGTCTCGCGTGACGGCCGCGCCACTGGAGCCTCGCCCACCTGCCAAACCTTTTGCACTGGAGCAAACGGATGGCACACAACGACAACGACAGTTCCGCTTCGTCCGGCAACGAAGCGCTCACGCCCCTGCCCGCCTCCCGGCGCGTCTTCGGCTGGCACGACCACGCCTCGCTGTGGTTCAGCCTCGGCGTCGGGCTGCTGGTGATGCAGATCGGCGCCTACCTGGTGCCGGCCGTGGGCACACGCGACGCGGCGCTGGCCATCGTGCTGGGCTCGCTGCTCGGCGCCGGGCTGCTGGCCTGGACCGCGCGGCTGGGCTGCGAAACCGGGCTGGCCAGCGCCGGCCTGATGCACGCCACCTACGGCAGCGCCTTCGCGCGGCTGCCGGTGCTGCTCAACATCGTGCAGCTGGTGGGCTGGACCACCTTCGAACTCGTGATCATGCGCGAGGGCACACAGGCGATCGGGCAGCAGGCCTTCGGCGCCGCGCTGGGCACGGCCTGGGGCGGCGTGCTGACGACGCTGCTGTGGGGCGCGGTGCTGCTGGCGCTGCTGGCCGGCTCGATGGTGAAGCTGGTGCGCCGCTTCGTGAGCCGCTTCGGCCTGCCGCTGGTGGTGCTGTCGCTGCTGTGGCTCAGCTGGCAGTTCGCCACGCAGCTTCACGCCAAGGGCCTGGACGCCTTCTGGGCGCGGCCGGGCAACGGCAGCATGGGCATGTTCAGCGCGCTCGACCTGGTGATTGCGATGCCGGTGTCGTGGCTGCCGCTGGTGGCCGACTACGCGCGCCACGGCAAGCGCAGCGCCGCGGGCGGCCTGGGCAGCGCGTTCAGCGGCACCTGGATCGGCTACGCGCTCGCCAACATCTGGTGCTATGCGCTGGGCGTGATGGTGGTGAGCGTGGCCGAGCCGGGCACCAGCCTCGTCATGGCGCTGCTGCTGGCGCAGGGCGGCCTGGTGGCGCTGGGGCTGATCCTCATCGACGAACTCGACAACGCCTATGGCGACGTGTACTCGGGCTCGGTCTCCACGCACAGCCTGCTGCCCCGCTGGAGCGTGAAGCGCTGGGGCCTGCTGCTGGCGGTGCTGTGCATCGGCCTGGCGCTGGTGCTGCCGATGCACACGCTCGAACCTTTCCTGCTGCTGCTGAGCTCGGTGTTCGTGCCGCTGTACGGCGTGATCCTCGGGCGGCTCGGCAGCGGCCACGCCGTGTCGGCCAGCGGCACGCGCACCATCGACTGGGGCGCGGCGCTGATCTGGCTCGCGGGCATCGCGGCCTACCACGCGCTCGCCAAATGGGCGCCGCAGTTCGGCTCGGCGTTGCCGACGCTGGCGGCGACCTTCGTGCTGGCCTGGCTCAGCCGCCCGACAGCGGCACGCGGTGGGTCGGCACTGGCGCAAAGCCGTGGTTGAGCGGACCGTGGCCCGCGCCGACCAACACATCCGCACCGGCGCGCATCGCGCCGAGGATGTACGCGCGTGCGCGCTCGACCGCGTCGGGCAGCGCCAGGCCCAGTGCCAGGTGCGCGGCGATGGCCGACGAGAGCGTGCAGCCGGTGCCGTGCAGGTTGCGGCTGGCGATGCGTTGCGACGCGAGCCGCTTGCGCGCGCCGCTGCGCTCCAGCAGCACGTCAACCACCTCGTCGCCCGGCAGGTGGCCGCCCTTGAGCAGCACGGCCTTCGCGCCGAGCGCGAGCAGTTCATCGGCCGCGCCGTCGAGCGCGTCGATGCCGCCGATGGCATGGCCGACCAGCAAGGCGGCTTCGTCGAGGTTGGGCGTGACCACCACGGCGCGCGGGAACAGCTCACGCACCAGCACCTGCACGGTCTCGGCCGCGATCAGGCGGTCGCCGCTGGTGGCGATCATCACGGGGTCGAGCACCACGTTCTTCAGCTGGTAGCGGTCGATGGCCCAGGCCACCACCTCCACCACCTCGGGCGCGTGCAGCATGCCGAGCTTGACGGCGTCAACGCCGATGTCTTCCACCACGGCCTGGATCTGCGCCTTCAGGAAATCGGGCGGCACGCCGTGGATGCCCGAGACGCCCACCGTGTTCTGCGCGGTGAGCGCGGTGATGGCCGTCATGCCGTAGCAGCCGAGGGCCGCGAAGGTCTTGAGGTCGGCCTGGATGCCGGCGCCGCCGCCGCTGTCGGAGCCGGCGATGGAGAGCACGCGTGCGTAGCGCTGGGTGGGTGCTTGGGTCATGTCGAAAATTATCGGCGAGCCGACGGAGGCGCCGCATGAGCACACCGCATCCCCTGCCTTTCGGCTCGGCGGCGATCCTCGGCGCGGGCCTGATGGGTCGCCTGCTCGCGGTCGAGCTGGCGCGCGCCGGCTGCCGCGTCGACCTGTACGAAGCCGGCAGCCCCGAGGCCGAAGGCGCGGCCGCGCGCGTGGCCGCGGCCATGCTCGCGCCGCTGGCCGAATCGGCCGTGGCGCCGGTGTCGGTCGTGCGCATGGGCCAGCACGCGCTGTCGCGCTGGCCCGAGCTGCTGGCGCCGCTGGCGCAGCCCGTGTTCTTCCAGCGCGAAGGCACGCTGGTGCTGTGGCACCGCCAGGACGCCGCCGAAGCCACGCGGCTCGCGGGCGTGCTGGCGCGCACCGGTGCGCAGGTGCCCGAGCTGGCACCGATGCAGGCGCTCGACACCCCCGCCGCCATCGCCGCGCTGGAGCCCTCGCTGGGCACGCGCTTCGCCCGCGGCCTGTACCTGCCGGGCGAAGGCCAGCTCGACAACCGTGCGCTGCTGGCGTCGCTGCGCGCCACGCTCGAAGCCGATGCGCGCGTGACGCTGCACTGGCAGTCGCCGCGTGCGCCCTCCGACTTTTCGCCCGGCACAGCGGGCCAGCCCGACTGGGTGATCGACTGCCGCGGCCTGGGCGCCAAGCCGCAATGGAACGCGCTGCGCGGTGTGCGCGGCGAGGTGGTCCGCGTGCATGCGCCCGAGGTCACGCTGCAGCGCCCCACGCGCCTCGTGCATCCGCGCTATCCGCTGTACATCGCGCCCAAGCCCGACCACCTGTTCGTGATCGGCGCGACCGAGATCGAGTCGGACGACCTGTCGCCCGCCAGCGTGCGCTCCACGCTCGAACTGCTGAGCGCGGCCTACGCGGTGCACAGCGGTTTTGCCGAAGCGCGCATCGTCGAGATCGCGACGCAATGCCGGCCCACGCTGCCCGACAACCTTCCCGCCATTCGCCAGCCGCAGCCGCGCGTGCTGCAGATCAACGGCCTGTACCGCCACGGTTTCATGATCGCGCCCGCCCTGCTCGACGCCGCGATGGAGCTGCTGGCGCATGGCCGCTCCACGCTCGCGCGTGGCTTCGGCATGGACGTGCCCGACGCATGACGAGAACAACGACAAGCCCGATGAACATCCTGATCAACGACAAGCCCTGCACGCTGCCCGAGGGCGCGCTGCTCGCCGACGCGCTGGCCGTGCTGCAGGCGGTACCGCCTTTCGCGGTGGCGGTGAACCGCGAGTTCGTGCCGCGCTCGGCCTATGCCACGCACCCGCTGCACGCCGACGACCGCGTCGAGGTGATCCGCCCGGTGACCGGCGGCTGACCGAACGCACCAGAGACAAGACGATGGAGACAACAACCATGACCAATCCCGACCCCCTGGTCCTCTACGGCCAGACCTTCCACAGCCGCCTGCTGCTGGGCACCGCGCGCTACCCGTCGCCCGACGTGCTCGAAGCGGCTGTGCAGCGCGCGAAGCCCGCGATGCTGACCGCCTCGCTGCGCCGCCAGACCGCCAGCCAGGGCTCCGGCAACAGCGACCTCGGCAACGGCTTCTGGGAGCTGCTGCGCAAGCTGGCCGTGCCGGTGCTGCCCAACACCGCCGGCTGCCACAGCGTGCAGGAGGTGATCGCCACCGCGCAGATGGCGCGCGAGCTGTTCGACACGCCGTGGATCAAGCTCGAGCTCATCGGCGACGACTACACGCTGCAGCCCGACACGCTGAACCTCGTCGATGCGGCGTCGCAGCTGATCCGCGACGGCTTCCATGTGCTGCCGTACTGCACCGAAGACCTCGTGCTGTGCCAGCGCCTCGTCGATGTCGGCTGCCAGGCCGTGATGCCCTGGGCCGCGCCCATCGGCACCGGGCGCGGGCCGGTCAACCCGTATGCGCTGCGCCTGCTGCGCGAGCGGCTGCAGGTGCCGATGCTGGTCGACGCAGGCCTCGGCCTGCCCTCGCATGCGTGCCAGGTGATGGAGTGGGGCTACGACGGCGTGCTGCTCAACACCGCCGTCGCGCTCGCACAGGAGCCGGTCGCCATGGCCGGCGCGTTCGCCGACGCGGTGCAGGCCGGCCGCGCCGCCTACCGCGCCGGCGCGATGGCCGCGCAGGATGCCGCGCAGCCCAGCACGCCCGTGCTCGGCACGCCCTTCTGGCACCACGCACCATGAACCCCATCGACACCCCCAACGCCCGCGCCGTGGCGCAAGCCATCGTCGCGGCCCACGGCCTGCGCTTCGGTGCCGCCACGGCCACGGCCGTGAGCGCGCCGCGCTTCAGCTCAGACGACGCCATCTATCGGGGCGCCAAACAGGCCTGCACCGCGCTCGGCTTCATCGAGATCGACGCCGAATTCCTCGCCCATGCGTGGCGCGCGCAGACCGAACGGCTCAGCCAGTTCGACGCGTCGGCATGGCCCGATGCGCCGGTCGATTTCGGCATGGGCCCGTTTCCGCCGACCGTGCGCGCCGACGCCTTTCCGCCCTGCCCCGAACGGCTCGGCCTCTACGCCGTGCTGCCCGACGCGGCATGGGTCGGCCGCATGGCGCGCGCCGGCGTGCCGACGGTGCAGCTGCGCTTCAAGTCGGACGACGCCGAGGCCGTCGCGCGCGAAGTGCAGGCCGCCGTCGACGCGGTGCGCGGCACCGATGCGCTGCTGTTCATCAACGACCACTGGCAGGTCGCCATCGCGGCCGGCGCCTACGGCATCCACCTCGGACAGGAAGACCTCGACGCGCTGTCGCCCGATGAGCTTCAACAACTGCGCGCTTCCGGCCTGCGGCTCGGCGTGAGCACCCATGGCTACGCCGAGATGGTGCGCGCCGACGCGGTGAGCCCGAGCTACATCGCGATGGGCGCCATCTACCCGACCACGCTCAAGAAGATGGCGACCGCGCCGCAGGGCGTGGCGAGGCTCGCGGCCTATGCGCGGCTGCTGCGCGGCTACCCGCAGGTGGGCATCGGCGGCGTCGATGCCGTGCGGTTGCCCGAGGTGCTAGCCACCGGCGTCGGCTCGGTCGCCGTGGTGCGCGCGCTGGTCGCCGCCGACGACCCCGAGGCCACGGCCGCGCAATGGATGACGGCGATGCACGCCGCCCCCGGTTCCCTTGAACGCACAGAATGAACGCTCGACTTTTCTCGCCCTCCCCGCTCTCGTGCGCGCTTGCCGCCGCCCTTCTCACTTTCGGTGCTTGCGGCGCGCATGCGCAATCGCAAGCCTTGCCCGAAGTCACCGTGAACGACGGCGCCGCCGCGCCGCAGGCCGACATCAGCGGCTTCGGCGACGTGCCGCTGCGCGAGCTGCCGCTGTCGGCCACCGTGATCGACAGCCAGCAGCTGCGCAGCAGCGGCGCACGCCGCCTCGCCGACCTGACGCAGTTCGACGCCTCGGTCACCGACGCCTACAACTCGGCCGGCTACTGGGACTACCTCACGGTGCGCGGCTTCGTGCTCGACAACCGCTTCAACTACCGGCGCGAAGGCCTGCCGATCAGCGCCGAGACGGCGATCCCGCTCGATAACAAGGAGCGCATCGAGATCCTGCGCGGCACCAGCGGCATCCAGGCCGGCACCAGCGCGCCGGGCGGGCTCGTCAACTACGTCGTCAAGCGCCCGACGGAGCAAGACCTGCGCACCATCCGCCTCGAAACCACGAGCCGCGGCAGCGTGCTGAGCGCGCTCGACGTCGGCGGGCGCTTCGGCGAGAACCGCCAGTTCGGCTACCGGCTCAACGTGGCCGGCGAAAAGCTCAAACCGCTCACGCACAACCTCGACGGCAGCCGCCGCCTCTTCTCGCTCGCGGCCGACTGGCGCATCACGCGCGATTCGGTGCTCGAGTTCGAGGTGGAGCAAAGCCACAAGCAGCAGCCGAGCCAGAACGGCTACAGCCTGCTGGGCAACACGCTGCCCCGGCCGGTCGATCCGCGCATCAACCTCAACAACCAGCCGTGGTCGCAGCCCTCGGTGTTCAAGGCGTTGACCGGCACGGTGCGCTTCAGCCAGGCACTGAATGCCGACTGGCGCTGGAGCGCGCAGATCGGCCAGCAGCGCCTGAAGACCGACGACCGGCTGGCCTACGCCTTCGGTTGCGGCGCCGAAGGCAACTACGACCGCTACTGCTCCGACGGCACCTTCGACGTGTACGACTTCCGCAGCGAGAACGAGCGCCGCACGCAGACCGCGGGCAGCCTGAACCTCAAGGGCAACGTGATGACGGGCAGCGTGCGCCACGAGCTGGGCTTCGGCCTGCTGCAAAGCCGCGTGCGCAACCGCTTCCAGGACCAGGCCTACAACTACGTCGGCACCGGCAACATCTGGGCCACCGCGATGACGCCGGCCGACCCGCGCCTGACCGACGCCAACACCAACCGCAACGAGCGCTCGACCGAGCTGTCGGTGCAGGACGCGATCCGCTGGAACGACCGCTTTACGACCTGGATCGGCGCGCGGCATACGCGGCTGTCGCGCGACAGCATCCGCACCGACGGCTCGCGCCCCACCGGCTACAGCGACAGCATCACCACGCCGTGGATCGCGGCCAGCTACACGATCCAGCCCGGACTGCTCGCCTATGCGAGCTGGGGCAAGGGCGTCGAATCGCAGGTCGTGCCGAACAAGAGTTCGCAGTACGCGAACGCGGGCGAGGCCCTGCCCGCGCTGCAGTCGCGCCAGTGGGAACTCGGCCTGAAGGGCGGCGACGCGGCGTTCAACTGGCAGGTCGCGTGGTTCGACATCTCGCGCCCGATGACCAACCTCGACCTGTGCGGCGAGTTCTGCACGGTGCGCAACGACGGCCGCGCGGTGCATCGCGGCCTCGAGGCCGGCGCGCAATGGACCGGCGGCCCGTGGCGCCTGGGCGGCAGCCTGGCGCTGATCGACGCCAAGCGGCGCGGCAGCACGGCCGCACCCGAACTCAACGGACAGGCGCCCACCAACGTGCCCAAGCAGGTGCTGCGCGCGCAGGCCGCGTACCGCTTCGCGTCGGTGCCGGGCCTCGAACTCGCGGGACAGCTGTCGTACGAAGGTCGCCGCAACGTGCTGCCCGACGGGTCGATCCGTCTGCCGTCGTGGACGCGCCTGGATGCGGTGCTGCGCTACGACACCAAGCTGGCCGGCATGGCCACGAGCTGGACGCTGGCCGTCGACAACCTGTTCGATCGCCGCTACTGGAAGGAATCGCCCTACCAGTTCAGCCACGTCTACCTGTTCCCCGGCGCGCCGCGCACGCTGCGCCTGGGCGTGAGCATCGCGATGTGACGACATGAGTGGGGTGCTTCGTCTTCGTCATCGCGGCGTCGTTGCCACGAATTCGTTGCGCCGGCGCCGCGTTGTTTTGGAAGCCCCAAAAATCACGCTATAATCTAAGGCTTGT
>NZ_JBWKYW010000003.1:0-205844 GCF_059423965.1 Variovorax sp. GW458-11-26-14-LB1 | reverse complement strand
TCCTCGATAGCTCAGTTGGTAGAGCGCCGGACTGTTAATCCGTAGGTCCCTGGTTCGAGCCCAGGTCGAGGAGCCACAATAAAGCCGCAAGGCCTCTGGAAGGCCCGCTACTCACAAGGTAGCGGGCCTTTTCATTTGTGAGACGACCGTCGAACGAAGACGCGCACCAAGCGATGGAAAGAAATCGCCCCGCACACTTCGATTGGCAAAAATTGAGGGTCGCCGTTCAGAACGGCGATTCCATTGAATATAATTGAAGGCTTGTTCCTCGATAGCTCAGTTGGTAGAGCGCCGGACTGTTAATCCGTAGGTCCCTGGTTCGAGCCCAGGTCGAGGAGCCACCATTTGCTGAAGGCCCGTTACTCACAAGGTAACGGGCCTTTTCGCTTTGCGGCCCCTTTTGCTTTGGCGCCACACATCGGCCGCCACCTGCCCGCTCGCGGGCCTGTCCGACACGCAGGCCCCGCCGTGCGTGCAAAACTCCCTCTTTGTTAACGGCTTGTGCTGCCCTGCCCCGGGCAAACCCGTGCACGCGGCGCGCCGCTCAGGCGTTGTTTGGGCTCAGGCATTCACAAATAACAACCATCAAGGGCATCACGATGAAACTCACAAGAATTCTTCTGGCCGCCGCCGTGGCCGCCGCCACCTTGCCCGCCGTGGCGCAGGTGTCCGTCAACATCAACGTGCCCGGCCTGATCCAGGTCGCGCCGCCCGCACCGCGCTACGAGCCCGCGCCACGGCCGCGCAGCGGCCAGGTCTGGGTGCCCGGCCATTGGCAGTGGAACGACCGCGCCTACGCATGGCGCCCCGGCTACTACGTGGCGGCCCGCCCCGACTACGCCTACGCCCCGGGGGGCTGGGTGCGCGCCGACGGCGGCTGGCGCTGGCGCGAAGGCGACTGGCGCCGCGCCGAGCGCCGTGAGGAACGCCGCGAGGACCGCCACCACCGTCGCCATGACCACGACCGCTATGACCATGACGACGACCACCGCGGCGGCGGCCACTGCCCGCCCGGCCAGGCGAAAAAGGGACGCTGCTGATAGCAGCAGCTTGCGCGCCTGCTGGCGCGCAAGCCCTCAGTTCACCGTCACCCTGAATCGCACGCTGCCCGTGCCGCCGGGCGCGAGTTGCCCGGTGAACTTCCAGTCCAGCGACCCCATTCCGCCCGGCGCTTGTGCGGCCGCGCACGCCACGACCGGCGCAGGCAAGGCATTGGCCGGCGTGCGCTTCGTGCAAGCGGTCAGCGTCGCCGGGGTCGCGCCTTCCTGCGAGGCGACGAAGCTGGTGTAGACCGGCGTGACGTCGCTCACCGTCAGGCCGCTGATCGGCGTCGCGCCGTTGTTGGTGTAGGTGATGCGGTACTCGAGCGTCTCACCCGACTTGGCTTCGTTGTTGAGTCCGAAGTCGCCGTTCTTCGTCAGGTTGCGCACTTCCTTCTTGAGCTCCAGCGCCGTGCTCGACACGGTCGTGGTGTCGAGCGCGAGGTAGCTCGCGCTCAACGCGGGCGATGCGTTCGTGAACACGAAGCTCGCCTGCACCGAGCGCTTGTCGTTGTAGCCGGCGAGCGCGCTGGCCGGAATGAACTCCTGCACCACCACGCACAGGTTCTGCCCTGTCGTCACAGGCCTGGGCACCGCCGGCGGATAGAGCACCGTAGCGCCGGCCTGCAAGGCACCGGTGCAGCCTGGGTCTTCGTAGATTTTTGCGCTCCAGCCGTCGATCGGCGGCGTGGCCTCCGCACCGGCCACGCCGAAGCTCACCGTCCCGCCGGTCTGCGCCACGAAGGTGTGCGCGTGGCTCACGCTGCTGCCGGGCGAGCCGGTGCGGGCGCTGTCGGCGCCGAAGCGGTTGAGGGCCACGTCGCCGAAGTTCAGCTCGCCGGCCCGGGCCTCGTTCCATGCAAAGGCGATGTGGTCCGGCGCCCCCGCAGCGGTGCGCGTGTAGGTGTAGGTGCGCCCACCCACAGCCACGCCCGTGCCGGAAGGCAGCGGCGTGGCGCCGACCGACGCCCCGGTGGACAGATGGCCCGCCGGCGTGCTCTCTTCGACGCACAGCGGATCGCCGTTGGACGGCGACGAAGGCTGCGACGGCACCTCCAGGCGGTAGTGGCCCGAGCCGTCGGTCACCGCCGTGGACCACACGCCCGCCGCACAGTTGGTGAGCCGCATCTGCACGCCCACGAGCCCCGCTTCGCCGCCGTTGGCCACGCCGTCGTTCGGCACGCCCGCGCCGCTGCCGTTGTCGCTGAAGACGCGGCCGGTGATGGCATGCGCATCGCTGTTGACGAAGATGCATTCAAGGTCCGCACCGGCCACCATCCACTCGGCAGGAATCTTCAGCACATTGCCGGCCAGCACCACCGGCGGCGCCGACGCGGCCGCTGCGGCCGGGCTCGAACCCGACACCCCGCGAATGGGCGACGGCGCGATGACGTCCTTCAGGTCGCGGCAGCTGGCGCTCACCGGGTTCACGGGCCAGCCGGCAGGCGACGTTTCGGTGATGGTGACCGGCACGCCCACCTTGCCGGTGATCGTCTGCGCACCGATACCCCGGCCCGGCGCGCTGACCGTGATGGTGTCGCGGGCCACGCTCAGGCCCGACAGCGCAAATTCGAAGCGATGGGAGCCGGAACCGCTGATCACTTCCTTGGCGATGCGAAGTTTCGGAGGCAGGAGGACCGCGACCGGCCCCGTCGAGTCATCGCAGAGCGCTTCGTTCGGCAAGGTGGTGCAAAGCGGATCCCCACCACCGCTCAGGTTGATGGAGTTCGTACCACCCAGCGGCCCGACGGCCGTGGCGTCGACGTGCACAGGAATCTCGACAGAGAAGCTACCGGGCATGACACCCGCAGCCACGCTGCAGCGGACGACCATGGAGCCGGCGGGGGAACAACCGCTCAGGACACCCGTGGTAGTGATCGCAACCAGCACGGGCGGCCCAGCCAGTGTGATGCCCTTGGGCAAGACGTCTTCGAGCACGAGCGGCGCTGTGGTCGCTGCAAAATCCACAACGACGTCGACCACGTAGAGCTGCCCCGGCGCCCCGACAATCAATGGGTGGGGCCTCGAATACTTGAATCCCCGGATGCGCGGCCCAGCAACCGATGCGATTGTCGTGCTCGCGCATGGACCGACACCGTTGCACGCGGGGTCCCCGCCCCCCACGGCCGTTGCCGCGTTGATCACGCGCGGCCTCGCAGCCGGCAGAGGCGTCACCGGGATGACGAACGACGCGGACGTTGCCATGCCCGCAGGCACCGTGCACGTCACGACCTGCCCGGCCCTGCTGCACCCCGAAGGCAGCGTGCCGATCGTCAAGGAGACCGGGAAGGTGTCGGTGATGACAGTGTTCGCCGTCGTCATCCCGGCATTGGTGCTGCTCAGTTTCAGCGTGTAGCTGGCCGGCTCGGCAATGATGAACTGCGCCACATCAGCGATCTTTTCGAGTTTCAACGTCGCTTGAGACACCACGCGCGTGGCCGGCGTGCTCGCATCGCACGCCTCTGCTGGCGCCGTCGTACATGCGACATCCCCACCGCCGCTGAGATTCACCGTGTTCGTGCCGCCCGTTGCGCCCACGGCCGATGCGGCGACGTTCACAGGAATCCGTATTTCGAAGGTGCCGGGCGCGATGCCCGCCGCCACGCTGCAGTTGGTCGTGTTCGATCCCGAGGTCGGGCAACCACTCAGCACGCCGGTGGTCGTTCCCGCCACCAATGTCGGGGCCCCGCGCAGGGTGACGCCCGGCGGCAAGGTGTCCATCACCGAGATCGGCGCCGTGGTCGTGCCGCTGGCCACGGTAACGAGCACAGCGTAGAACTGGTTGGGCGCCCCCACCACCAGCGGACTGGCGCTGACCGTCTTGGTCGAGGTGATGACGGGCGGAGGCGTAAGGGCCACCGGCGTGGTCACCGTGCTCGTGCACGCCCCCATGTCGTTGCACATGGCGTCTCCCCCCCTCGATACCGTGGCCATGTTGGTCACGCTGGGCACGGCAGAAGGCAGGGGCGTCACCGGAATGACGAAGGACACGGACGATGTGAGCCCTGCGGGCACCAGGCAACTGACGGCCTGGGCCGCTCGGCTGCACCACGGGGGAAGGTCGCCGATGGTCAGCGAAGACGGCACGTTGTCGGTCACCACCATTTCGGAAGTGGTCGCGGTGCCACTCGAGTTCGTCAGCGTGAGTGTGTAGCTGGCGGGCTGGCCGACGACCCATGGGGCCGCGCTGGCTTCCTTCTTGAGCGCCAATGGGGGAACTGGGAGGTTTTCCACGAAGAAGCACACCAGGTTGTCCGACCCATTCGGCTGACCGTAGAGTGGCTCGTGCGAGAGCGTGACGGAAGACACGGATGTTCTCGAAATAAGGGCCCATGCAGAGGCCCCATGACCGAACGAAGTGGCGAGTTCCGCCCCCTCAAGATTGCCGTCTGCGTCGATTTTTACCGGCGCAAGGGCCCTAAACTCTGTGGCCGATAGATCGGAGATAGGCGTCGTGACCTCCGCCGCAGTGAACGGATAGTGGTTTCCGTTGACGGACACCGCCATCTTCTCGCACCCAAAATCGCCGCAGTTGAGCACGTAAGTTCGAATGCTCAGGTTCTTCACCGGTACAGAAAAATTGAACGTGCATGCCTCCCACGCGTTGAAATCTCCCAGCCAGAGATAAGTACCCCATGCGCGCTTGTCCTCCACCCTGCATGCACCCTCCGTGGTGACAGCGACTTCCCCGTAGTTCCCGCTCTTCCATATACATAGCTCCGCAGCCGTGGCCTGCGTGCCGATCAGGAGCGAGGTCAGTGCCAGAAAGGCGACGCCGCGCAAGGCATGAAAGAAGTGCGCCACGCCTCTCGCAAGCGCCATCGCACGCGTCCGCACGGGTAGGCAGCGAAGCGCCGTCGCGCAGCGCATCGAATCAGTTTTTTGCATTTTCATTGGCCATTCCTCCGCGACTTCATCGATCGGTCCGCTCGTCTTTCACGGGGGCTGCCGCGCCCGCCGACGCGGCACCCAGCGCCGTCTCGTCGAACTTGAAACGCAGCCGGATGTACGCGCCCTTGCTCGTGTAGTCGTTGGCCGCCAGGTCGCGGTCCTTCAGGCCCACGAAGTTGTAGCCCGCCGACACCCACAGGTCCTTCATGACCTGGTAGCCGACTTCGATGCCCAAGGTCTTCTGCAGGCCGCCGCCCTTGCCGCGCAGCAGGCCGGCCTGCACGCCGAGGTCCCAGCTGTCGTTGAGGTCTTGCGTGTAGCGCGCCTGCAGCAGATGCGCCCAGTAGGTGCTGCGCAGCACGCCGTCGTCGGCGCGCGACCACTTGGCGGCGTAGCGCCCGTTGATGACGGTGCCGGGGCGCGGGTTGTAGTTGAGGTGGGCCGAGACGATGTCGGCGCTGGTGCGCCCGGGCAGCGCTGCGCTGCCGTTGCCCGCACCGAAGACGCTGGCGCCGTCGAGTGCGCCGGTCGAACTGCCGGTGCCGGTGACGCGCTCGGAACGGCGCTCGTAGCGCATGAGCGCGTTCCAGCTGTCGGTGTCGACCGGGCGGTAGGCCAGGCCGATCTGGTGGCGCGCCAGATGGTGCGCGTTGCCGGCGTTGGCGCCCTGCCCTTCGCTGGCGCTCATCACGCTGCGCGCCAGCAGGCTCCATGACGGATCGATCTTGAAGCCGAAGCCCGCGCTGAACAGGCGCGTGTCCGCGTCGTCGCCGTGGCGGCCTTCGAGGATGCCGCTGGCCTTGATGCGCGCGTCGGTGTATTCCACGCCGCCGGTGATGGCGGTGGAGTCGCCCGCCAGGCCGCTGGCGTGGCCGGTGCCGTTGTTGCCGCTGTTGCGCAGCCCGCCGATCTGGCGCGTGTGCTCGACGCCGCCGGTCAGGCGCCAGTGGTCGTCGACCCTGAAGGTGTTGCGCACGCCCGTGGCGGCCTGCGCGGCGCGCCCATCGAGGCTGTCGGCCAGGCGGTACTCGCTGTACACGCGCCCGCCCTCCATGTAGGCGCTCTCGATGCCCAGGATGCCCACGTTGTTCGACTGCCCCGCGTTCAGCTCGTACGGCCCGTAGAGGCTGGAGACCAGTTCGTAGCGGCCGTACAGGCGCGTCTTGTCGGTGACAGCGTAGTTGCCGCCCACGGCGAGCACGTGGCGGTCGGACTTGCGGATGTCCTGCTCGCCTTCGACGAACACGTTGGCTTGCGGCACGCCCGGCACCTGCGCCGACAGGCGGGCGCGCACGGTGGTCAGGTCGTCGTCGTTGGCGTTGGCCTGGGTGCCGGCGTTGGCCGCCGCACCGAGCGCGGTAACGTTGTTGGCGGCCACGCCGCTGCCCAGGTTGCCGCTGTAGGTGGAGACCTGGCCGTAGTCGAAGCCCGAGCCGCTGCCCAGGCCGGTGCCGTTGTGGCCGTGGCGCAGGCCGAACTCGCCCACCAGTTGCTCGCCGAACTTTCGCTGCACGCTGGCGGTGATGCCGCGGCGGGTGCCTTCACGCAGGGCGTCCTGGCCGTAGAGCAGTTCGCCGCGCAGCGCGGTGGCGGCGTCGAGCCGGTACTCGGCGCGGGCCGAGGCTTCGGTGCGCCCGGCCGAGAAGCTCGCGCCGGGGTTGTCGAAGCCGGTGCTGGTCTTGCTCGCGAGCGCGGCCACGGCCAGGTCTTCGCCCTGGTGGCGCAACTCGACGCGGGCGCCGCTGCCCTTGCCGTTGGGGTCGGAGTCGGTCTGCACCCATTCGCCGGCGACGGTGGTGTGGTCACCCAGGCGGGCCATGGCGGTGACGGCGCCGAGCTTGCGGCGGTTCTCGGGGTTCTCGTCGATGGCCGCGACCACGCCGACCTGCAGGTTCTTGGCCACCTTGAGCTGCACGTCGGCACCGGCCACGGTGAACTTGGGGCCGCCCGCGTCGACCTCGTAGGTGACGCGGATCGACTGCGGGTTGAGGTTCGCATCGACCGACGCGATGGCGCGCGTGAACAGCAGGCGGCGCGTGAGCGGCTCGACGGTGTAGTCGACGAAGCGCGTCACGGTCGAACGCTGCAGCACGAGGTCGGGCTGGTTGCGGTCGCGCACGACGATCTCGACCTGCTCGCTGTTCTCGACGAACTCGCCGCCCCTGGCGCCCAGGTAGTACGGGCCCGAGGTGCCGACCGCGCGAAACTCTTCCACCTGCTGGGTCTGCGCGGTGCGCGAGGCGTAGGTGGTGGTGCGCACCTCGCCATCGTCGTAGACATGCTTGAGGCCCGTGAGCGAGCGGCTGACCTGGCTCAGGCTGCGCACCTCGGTGCTGCTGGCGGTGCTGAAGTCGCCGTACAGCAGGTAGGAGCGGTTCTTGTCGATGCGCACGTAGAGCTTCTGCGTGCTCTGGGCGTCGAAGCCCTTCGCGGACGAGTCGCCGTACACGGGGTAGAACTCGTCGGGTCGGATGTCGCGGAACAGGCGGTCCTTGCGGGTCTTGTCGGAGTCGTAGGCGGCGGTGAGCAGGTAGTCGCCCTTGACGGCGCCCTTGAAGAAGAAGGCAGCGCGCGCGGCGGTACGGCGCTTGTCGTTGCCCTCGTCGGCCAGGCCGGACAGCTCGGCCTCGAAGGCCGCGCCCGCGGGCATCGCGCCCAGCGGCACCTGGCCGCGCTTGGTGAAGTCGAGCACGCCTTCGACGATGCCCACGCCGATCATCGGGCGCAGCTCGGGCAGCAGCGCCAGACGCGCCTCGGCCGTGAAGCTCGCGGCCGTCACGCGCAGGCGGGCATCACCGGGTTCGCCGGGTGGCAGCAGGCGAAAGTCGGCCACGCCGCCGTCCATGAAGACCTGGGTGCCGGGCTCGGCGGGGTTCAGGTCTTCGTCGAGCCAGCGGCCGCGGTCGGTCTCGAGCGTGAGCTGCGTGCGTGCGGTCACGGGCACGCCGGCCGCGTCGGTCAGGCGCACCTTCACGACGACGGGCGTGCGCAGGTCCGCCTGCGCCGAGGCGGGCACGTCGATGTGGATCGCACCGAGCTTGTCGGGCGCGGTGACGCTGATCTGCTGCGCTGCGCCGCGCACGTTGCCGAACGGATCGACGGCTTCGAGCACAAGGCGGTTGACGCCGGGCCGCAGCACGATGCCGATGTATTCCCAGGCGCCGATCCGGCGGCTGGCCTGCTCGGTCTTCTTGCCGACACGGCGCTCCTCGACGCCCTGGCCGTTGACGCTCAGGCGCAGCGCCATGCCGGCTTCGCCCTTGACGCGCACGTTGAGCGAGGTCGAGGGCAAGGTGTCGCCGTCGCGCAGGTCGATGAAGCCGAGGGCGTTGCTTTCGATGCGGGGCAGCAAGGCCTCGAGGTCGATGGGGCTGGGGACGGCTTGCGGCGGCGCTACAGCAGCGGTCGGCTGCGCCATGCCGCGGGACACGCGCATGCCGGAGAAGAGGCTGCCCACGGGGGATGCGCCATCCACCGCGGCGCCGCCGGTCGCCGCGCCGAGCGTGCTGCCCTGGCTGCCCGACGCGCCGCCGATGAAACTGCTGGGCGACGCCGGTGCAGTGGGCATTGCGATCAGCGGCGCCGAGCTGGCCTGCGTGGTGCTGGTGCCGGTGCTGCCGCCCGCGCGCACCTCGCCGCTGGCAGGCAGCGCGCGCCGATCGCCCACGGGGACGATCCGGCCTTCGGGGTCCAGGCGCATGCGCACCTGGGCTTCGGCCTCGGTGTCGGGCACGGCAGCGATCGCCTCGCGCCGCGCGATGACCTCGCTCATCACCGCCGGCGCGTCGCAGTTGGCGACGACGAAGTTGGCCTTGTGGAATTCGCCCTTCTTGAGATCGACGAAGCGGCTGTCGGGGCGCCCGGCATTGCGGTTGTCGAGCGCTTCGAGCCGCGCGCCAGCGGGCAGCGTGGTGGCATCGAGCCGCAGCACGTGGGTGGCCGTCCGCGCCGCGGTGCATGCGCGGCGTGGAGGCCGCCTTGGCGACGCCGATGCGGCCCTGGCCTTGCGGCGGCGCCATCGCGATCACCACCGTGTTCGACGGCGACGCGGCGGGCGCGACGCCGTCGTTGTACTGGCTGTGCGCGGTGTTGCGGATGTCGCCGGTGTGATCGGCCTTGACCTGCACCGCGAACTGCATGGCGATGGAGGCATTGCGCGCGAGGGCTGTGGGCACGCCGATGGCCACTTCGATCGCCGCGCCGTCTTCGGCGGTGCGGTAACTGAAGTCGGCATCGCCGGGCATGCGGAACAGACGCACCGCGCCGGCTGCCGTGCTCTGCAGGCTGCCAGCGAGGTAGCGGGTGACGTCGAGGTAGACCGTGGTGGTCCAGCCTTGCGCCGCATCCGCCGCGGGCACCGTGGCGGTCAGCGTGTACGCGCCGCAGCTCTGGGCACCGATGTTGGTCAGCGTGTGGGCATACACCACGGTGCCGCCGGGTGCGACCTGGCCGTTGTTGTTCGGCGTGAGCGAGGCGCCCAGCTGAAGGGCCGTCGAGGTCACCGTCACGGCGTCGGTCTTGACGTCGGAAGCGATGCCGCCGGTCGAGGCCACCGCAGTGGATTGCACCTTGAAGTAGATCTTCACTGCAGTGACTGCGGCTTGCGAGGAAGGCGGCGTGACGCACGCTTCGACCGCCTGCTGCCCCCCGGCGATGACCGCGAGGTTCGAGATGGCCGGCGATGCACAGGTGCCGCCAAACGCCACGAACTTGACCGTCCAGCCTGCCGGCAGCGCGCCCGGGAAACCGGTCGTCTGGCTGGCGGCAAGGTTGTAGGTCGCGTCGATCACGTCATGGTTCTTCACCCACAGCGTGAAGACCGTGCCGGTGCCGGCGCCCGTGTCATGAACCTGCGTTGGCAACGGGCTGGGGCCCGCGCCGAGGTCGCCGTTGGCGACGCTGCCGGTGCCAGTACCAATCTTCGTGTTGGTCAGGTCGACCAGGGTCTCGATCACGCGCTCGAGGCGGTCTTCGGTCGCATCGATCTTCGTGTTGTCGTTCACGGAGCGACCGAGCACGGTGGCCACGTAGGCGCCGCCCACCGTGCCCGGTGGCAGTTGCACCTGCGTCACGATGTTGAGGCTCACGCCGGCCGGAATCGGGCCTGTGTCGGGAACACCGTCGCCGTTCGTGTCCAGTAGCGGTGCGCCGCTGTCGGCCGCGAAGAACTGGAAGCTCGTGCCAGCCGGGAAGGTGCTGGCGGAGATCGACAAGTTCACGGCATCGGCTGCGCCGCCCGTGTTGAACACGGTTTGCGGGAACCGGACGCTGCCGCCTGCGACGGCCAACTGCCTCGTGGTCAGATCTTGCCCGGCGGGGTTCGGTGTGCCGGGTGTCGCGTCGAGGGCCGTTGCAGCCGTGGACGGGTTGGAACCCACCACGATGCCGAAACGCGCCAGGACGGTGTACGCCGACGGGTTGGAGGTCGAACCGACCGTGCCGATCAACGCCGCGGTCACGCCGGCCGGCGCGGTCGCGGGGTTGTAGCGGGCCACGTTGGTGGTGGTCGACGTACCGACCGCCGCGGTGCTGTTCACCAGCACCACGAAGCTCAGCGTTTGCGTCACGTTCGGGCTCAGCGAAGCCACCACGGCATTCAGCGTGTTGCCGGTCACCTGGAAGTCGATGCCCGACGGATCACCGCCCGCACCGTCACCCAGCGCCGTACCCGACGCACCGCTCCACACGGCCGAACCGCTGACGTAGGTCAAACCTGCAGGCAACACGTCGGACAGCGCGAACTTGCCCGGTGCGCCGCCCGTGTTGTTGAACGTGAGGGTGTAGACCGAGTACTGGCAGTTCGCGTTCGACGCGAGACCCGCCGTCCAGCTCGTGGCCGTGCAGGCAGCGGAAGAGCTCGGCCCACTGGCCGGCGCGGTCGGCCAGACGCCGTTGCCCGGCGCTGCGACCGACGGAGTGCCGATGACCTTGGTGAGGTTGAACACCGCATCGGTGGCCAGCTTGACCTCGTCCTTGTCGGCCGCCGAGGTGTTCGGCGCGGTGTACAGCGCCGGGGTGCCCGGGGTGGCGGTGATCGTTGCGGCATCGAAATTGCCGGCGCCGGTGGCCGAGCCCGGGATCGTGTAGGCCACGACGAAACGGAACGCACCGTTGTTGCCGGGCACGCTCTGCGCCGGGGTCACCGTGCAGACGTCCGTGCCGACCGCCGAGCAGAGCGCCGTCGTGCTGTCGGGCAGCCCGTTGCCATCGGCGTCGGCGAAGACCTCGACACGCGAGAACTTGCCCGCATCGGCCTTGACCGTGAGGCCGAAGGTGTCGACGCCATTGCCGGTGTTGGTCAGCACGTGCGGCGCATAGACCGTGGCGCCGGCCGCGCCGGACTTGGTGTTGACGATGGTCGTCGTGACCTGGTTGACGCTATCGAGCGTGAACGAGCCCACCTGGAGAACGGTGGTCTGCACCAGGTTGGAGGTCGCGACCTGGGTCGTCCCGGCGGCGTCCGAATAGCTGGCGGTCGCCTGGTTGCCGATGACGGTGTTGGCGGGCGGCGACGCGGCAAATGCAGCCGGGCTTCCGAAAAGGAAGCCCAGCGTCAACGCTGCGGCGCCTGCCCAGGGCGCGCACGGCTTGCAGCCGCTGGCGCGTTGGGTTGGCTGGGTGGGAATCACGTAGTTTTCTCCTCTGTTGTCGATGAACGGGAACACGAAAGAACCTGGCCGGTACGTTTCGACGGGCGAACGCGTACCTGCCGACGGGCACTCGGAAACAAGAGATCGATGGAAAAGGCGGGCGCCCTCGCCTCGCGCAGCGCGCGAGGGCCGGCGCGGCCTTTACTTGCCGCGCGGGGGCGGCGTGGCGGGCGTGGGAGGCACAGCCGTTGGCGGCGCGACGGTTTCGACCTTGGCGCGCGCGCTCACGGCGAGGCTGCCGTTTGCGGGCAACTGGCCCAGGCTCCAGCGCAGCATGCGGTACTCGCTGTAGGGAACGGGTTCGGTCTTGCCGCCGGGCAGTTTGCGAACGAGCGGCTCGGGCTCGAAGACGGCGGTCTTGGTGGCGGCTTTCACGAGGCTGGCACCTGGCTTCGCGCTGCGCGGCAGGTATTCCAGCCCCTCGGGGATCGGCAGATCCGCCACCAGCCCCTTGACCGGCTTGCCCGTGTTGTTGGTGTAGGTGGCCTTGTATTCGATGACGTCGCCCGGCTTGATGGTGGCCGCGTCCTGGAACTGTTCATTGCCGTCGGGCCCCTTGACCACCTTCGACTGGGCGAGGACGACGGTCACGGCCTGGGCCGCGACAGGTGCGCGCGGCGCCTCCAGCGAAGCGGTGGGTTGCGCGAACGCGACGGTCGCGGCGCCTGCGGCAAGCAGGGCCAGGCCCGCGCGGATCAGCGGGTGGACCGCTCCTGCGCGGCCTCGCGACGACGACAAGAACAAGTCCCATGTGGATGCTGTCATTCAAACCCCAATTAACAATATTTGAAATTCACGTCGCAAAATTTGCAATCAACCTTTTATTGCAAACAAATAGCCAATATTGCTTGCAATTGAAGGCAATCGGTCTCTCAGACTTTTGCGTACTGAATTCTTATGTCTCGGGGCTTTTATGGCAATCAAACAAAAGAACAGAGGATGCGCAAATGAGACATATTGAACAAACAAAATGCATCCACCATTTCGTTCGACCTGAAGCCCCTTCAATTGAAGCTTTCAAGCTTCTGGGAGAGTCAAAACAATTGAGATCGAATGACAACAACAGCAACCCCAGGCGTACCCCTTATGCACCAAATAATATTCTCAATGAATTCGAACCCATAAGATTAATTTGAAATCACTCATTCGATGCGGCACAAGAAATTATTCATCGATGAATTACAGAGAAATCCCGGTGGTCAGGAAAATATCGAACTCGCAAAGAATCCGGTAAATATGAGCGCTTGCCCACCCTTTTCCAATCACTCATTCACGTCGTCTCGAATCACAGGCTCTTGATTTCAATTCGGGCTTTCTACTGATTGAATCCAGAGATTCCACGGCAATTCCTCGCTGCACCCGTAGGGCCATAATTGGCCAATCTGGCCAGAATCCCCTACACTCGCGCCCCATGGCTCTCCTCTCGCCCCGTCGATACCCTGCGCGCGCAGCCCTGCCCATGGCAGCGGCCGGTCGTCGTGTGGGCGCCGTCGTCGCGGCGGCCACGTCGGTCCTCCGACGCACGTCCGCACATTCCTGAGCCCGGCGGTCCGCTACCTTCTTCTTGATGCGCACACCTTGACCGCCGGGCACCACCCCGCGCGGTAGCGACCCTGTCTGTTGGAACGGCGGGTTGCGTTCATCTGGAGTGCTTCATGCTTTCAACCGTTCACGGGGAGCGCACGCTCACCGAACTCGATTACGTCCGTCTCAGCAAATTCGCGGACACGCCGCTTCCCCCGGCCCTGGTCGATCTGCTCGACACGGCCGACATCCTTCCGTCACGGGAAATGCCCTCGGACATCGTGACGATGTACACCCAGGTGGAAATCGAAGACCTGCCCGCCGGACAGCGGCAGAAGATCGTGATCTGCTATCCCGCCGATGCGAACCCGACCACGGGCTTCATCTCGGTGTTCTCGCCCGTCGGCATCGGCCTGCTCGGTCAGAAGACCGGCGCGGTCGCGCGCTGGAAGACGCCCGGCGGCGGCGAACACAGCGCGCGCGTGATCGCCGTGCTGTTCCAGCCGGAAGCCAGCGGCGACTACACGACCTGAAAGTGCGCCGGTTCAGGCCGGAGGCCGGCGCCCCACCGGCCGGTCAGTGCTGCAGCACGCCGGCGACGCCGGGGCCCCTGCTCTTCGCACTGTCGATGGTTGCGCTGACGGAACTCGTGTTGACTGCCAGCGCCACCAGCACCGCCCCCACGAACGACGGATCGGCGCTGCCGCTGTAGCCCGACGCCCCGGCAATGGCCAGGGCCTGCGCGACCTGCTGCGTCGTCAGTTCGACGGCGGCTTCTCCCACGATATTCCTCTTCTTTGTGGCCATCTGAAAACTCCTGCGAATGGAGTTCGGACTGTAACCAAGCCCCCGACAAGCGCCATAAATGTTCCTGACCGCGTGACTTTCGACACTGGCCCGCGCATCGGGCGACCCGTATCGTCGCGCGGGCGCGGCGCCCGCCGGTGGGGCGGACGCCACATTGTTTTCATTTGACGGACAGGGACATGCCTTTTTCCAAACTCTCTCTCACCAGCGCACTCGCGGGCCTGCTCGCGCTTTCCGGTTGCCAGACCATGGACATGCAGATGGGCGCTCCGGCGGCCAAGACCACGGCCACGGGCAGCGCCGCCGGCGGCGCCACCTCGGGCGAGAGCAGCCAGCTCGAACGCTGCGACTCGCCGCTCGGTACCGTCTCGCTGATCGAGAACGTCAATGCCGGCTGGTACACCATCCTCACCGGTGAATACCGCCTGCCGCCCACGGCCAACCTGCTGCGCCTGCTGGTGCAGCAGTCGAACTGCTTCGTGGTGGTGGAGCGCGGCGCGGCCGGCATGAACGCCATGACGCGCGAGCGCGCGCTGATGCAATCGGGCGAAATGCGCGGCGGCAGCAACTTCGGTCGCGGCCAGATGGTGGCTTCCGACTACGGCTTGTCGCCCGAGATCGTGTTCAGCAACAACGACGCCGGCGGCATCGGCGGCGCGCTCGGCGGCCTCGTGGGCGGCGGCCGTGGCCGCGCCATCGCGGCTGTCGGCGCCAGCCTGCAGACCAAGGAAGCCAGCGCACTGCTGACGCTCATCGACAACCGCTCGGGCGTACAGGTGGCTGCGGCCGAGGGCAGCGCCTCCAAGACCGACTTCGCAGGCTTCGGCGGCCTCGGTGGCCGCGGCGGTGCCGGCGGCATCGGCGGCTACACCAACACCGCGCAGGGCAAGGTGATCGCGGCGGCCTTCATGGACGCCTTCAACCAGATGGTCCGTTCGCTGCGCAACTACAAGGCGCAGACGGTGCGCGGCCAGGGCCTGGGCGGCGGCGGCCGGCTGGGCGTGGACGGCGGCGCCGCCCCGTCGCAGACCTCGGCGCCGGGCGCCGCCCGCCCGCGCCGCAAGTAAGCGCGGCCGTCCATCGTCTTCGAAGTGACCCGGGCCGAATGCCGGTCGGGTTCACAATTCATCCCTCTGGAGGTGAAACACGATGGATGGTTTGGAAGAGTCGGCGGAAGCAGCCAAGGGCAAGCTCGTTTATCCCTTTGCACAGCTTCCGCCACGCGGCAAGTCGATCGAGGTCGCCGACGGGGTCCACTGGATCCGCATGCCGCTGCCCTATTCGCTCGACCACATCAACCTGTGGGCGCTGGACGACGGCGACGGCTGGGCCGTGGTCGACACCGGCGTGCGCACCGAGGAAACCGTGGCGGTCTGGCGCGAGCTGTTCGCCAATTCGCCGGACACGCGCGGCCTCACCCGCGTCTTCGTGACGCACATGCACCCCGACCACGTCGGCATGGCCGGCTGGCTCACGCGCAAGTTCGGCGTGCGGCTGTGGATGACCCGCTCCGAATACCTCATGTGCCGCGTGATGGTGTCCGACACCGGCCGCGAAGCGCCCGACGACGCCATCGCCTTCTACCGGCGCGCCGGTTGGGGCGAGGCGGCCATCGAGACCTACCGCACGCGCTTCGGCAACTTCGGCAAGCACATCCACCCACTGCCCGACAGCTTCCGGCGCCTGCGCGACGGCGAGGTGCTGCGCATTGGCGCGCACGACTGGCGCGTCGTCACCGGCAACGGCCACTCGCCCGAGCACGCGTGCCTGCACTGCCCCGACCTGAAGGTGCTGATCTCGGGCGACCAGATCCTGCCGCGCATCTCGTCGAACGTGTCGGTCTCGCCCGTCGAACCCGATGCCGACCCGATGGCCGACTGGCTCGCGTCGCTCGCCAAGCTCAAGCGCGAAGTGCCCGACGACGTGCTGGTGCTGCCGTCGCACAACGAGTGCTTCCGCGGCCTGCATGCGCGCATCGACCGGCTGCAGCACGGACAGGAGCGCTCGCTCGACCGCTTGCGCAATGCATTGAAAACGCCGAAGCGCGCGGTCGATGTGTTCACGAGCCTGTTCGCGCGCAGCATCGCCGAATCCGACGTGCCGTTGCTGGGCATGGCCACCGGTGAAAGCCTCGCCTGCCTCAACTACCTGCGCCACCGCGGCGAGATCGCGTGCGACATCGCCGACGACGGCGTGGCCTGGTACCGACTGACGTCCGCCGCCTGAGCGCCGGTCAGACCTCGAGCACGACCTTGCCGATGTGCCCGGCGCGCTCGAGGTAGCGATGGGCCTGCACCACGTCGTCGAGCGCGAAGCTCCGGTCGATGCGCACGTGCAGCGTGCCATCGGCAAGGCCCGCATCGATGAACGCCAGCGCGCGACCCAATGCGCCCTCGTCACGCAGCAACCCCATCGTCGCCGCACCCGTGTGCTCCAACACCTTGTAGACGTGGAAGCGCCAGCTCTTGCGGAACTGCGCAATCACCGGAAACCTGAATTCGGCGCCACCCGACAGGCCGTACAGCACATACCAGCCGCCATGCGCGACCACGTCGCCGAGCCGCTCGACCTGCGCGCCGCCCACGCCGTCGTACACCAGGTCCACACCGCGGCCCTCGGTGAGTGTCAACACGCGCTCAACCACGTCTTCATCGTCCGTCACGACCACATGCGTCGCGCCCGCTTCCCGCAGCGCGTCGCGCTTGGCGGCCGTGCGCGTGACCGCGATGGCGACGATGCCCGCCACGCGCGCCATCTGCAGCGCCGCGATGCCGGTGCCCGATGACGCCCCGGTGACGAGCATCACCTGGCCGCGCTGCAGCCGTGCGATCTCGAACATCGGGAAGTAGCCCGTGAGGTAGGCCATGTAGGCGCCCGCAGCCTGCGCGGCCGACAGGTTGGCGGGATACCGCACCACGTGCGCGGCCGGAAAGAGAATGCGGTCGCCGTAGGTCGGATACAGCCCCTGACTCGCCCCCGGCAGCACCGCGACCCGGTCGCCCACGCCCAGCCCTTCGACGCCCTCGCCCACGGCCTCGATGACGCCGGCGGCTTCGTTGCCCAGCCCCGCCGGCAACGTCGCGTCTTCGATGTACAGGTTCTCGCGCCACAACGCGTCGGCCCGGTTCAGGCCGATGGCCTGCACCGCGATGCGCACCTCGCCAATGCCCGGCGCGGGCACCGCGACCTCTTCGAGCTTCAGCACCTCGGCACCACCGAATGCGTGGAAGCGAACCATCCTGCTCATGACAACTCTCCTTCTTTCTTGAATGACCGATTGCTTCAATCTAGAGGCCGCGGCGTCATCAAGGAAATCGATTCGCGGGATAGTCGCTATGCGCACCATCGATAACGCCAGGACCTCGATGAAACCCATCGAACTCAACCGCATCGACCTGAACCTGCTCACCGTGCTGGCCGCGCTCATGCGCGAGCGCCACGTCAGTCGCGCCGCCGAGCGGCTGAACCTCGGCCAGCCCGCGGTGAGCCATGCGCTGGCGCGGCTGCGCGAACTCACCGGCGATCCGCTGCTGGTGCGCCAGGGCCGCGTGATGGAACCGACCGCGCGGGCGCTCGCCCTGATGCAGGGCCTGGGCCCCGCGCTCGCGCAGATCGAGGCCACGTTCCGCGCGCAGGCCGACTTCGAACCGGCGCGCGCCGCGCCGGTGTTCCGCATCGGCCTGACCGACGACCTGCAGATCGCGATGCTGCCCCGCCTGCTGCGCGCCCTGAGCACCGAAGTGCCCGGCGCCAAGCTCGTAACGCTCACCGTCTGCTACCGCAACGCCATGCGCTACCTCAACCAGGGCCGTGTCAGCGCGGTGATGTCCTTCCTGAAAGACCTGCCCGCCGATGCGAAGGTGCGCAAGGTCCGCACCGCGCGCTTTGCCGTGCTCCGCGCCGACACCGCGCCCGGCAGGCTGTCGCTCGACGACTACTGCCGCCGACGCCACCTGCTCGTGACCTATGCCGGCGACCTGTGCGGCACCGTCGACGAAACGCTGGGCGAACTCGGACGCCAGCGCGACGTGCTCTTCTCGGTGCCGCAGTTCGGCAGTCTGCCCGCCGTGCTCGCCGGCACCGACCTGCTGGCCACGGTGCCCGAGCACGTGGCACTGGCGCTGTCGGCGCAAAGCGGCCTGCGCTGCGAGCCCCTGCCCTTCGACAGCCCGAGCTACCAGCTGCGGATGGCCTGGCGCGCGGTGACCGACAAGGACCCGGCGCAGGCGTGGCTGCGCAAGGCCATGCTGCGGGCCGTCAACGATTAGGATGCAGATCCACTTCCCTGGAGGACCCCGCATGCCGAGCACCGAGACCCACTTCGAACTGACCGCCAACGACGGCCATCCGGTGGAGGCCCACCGCTGGCAGGGCACCGCGCCCCGGGCCATCGTGCAGCTGGCGCATGGCATGGGCGAACATTCGCTGCGCTACCGGCCGCTGGCCGACGCGCTCACGCAGGCCGGCTACGTCGTCTACGCGAACGAGCACCGCGGCCATGGCCCCGGCGCTGCCGCGCGCGATGAACTCGGCGAGTTCGGCCCGCGCGGATTCGCAGGTCTCGTGGACGACATGGCGCTGCTCAGCCGCCACGCACGCGCCGAGCACCCCGGGCTGCCGCTGATCCTCGTCGGCCACAGCATGGGCTCGTTCGCCACGCAGTACTACCTGGTGCGGCACAGCGAGCTGCTGTCGGGCGCGGTGCTGTCGGGCACCACGGCGCTCGACCTGCTGGGCGGCGCGCTGCAAAGCGGCTTCCGCCTCGAAGACATGAACGCCGCGCTGCCCGACGTGCGCACGCCCTTCGACTGGCTCAGCCGCGATCCGGCCCAGGTCGATGCCTACATCGCCGACCCGCTGTGCGGCTTCACCGTGTCGGCCGAAGGCATGGGCTCCATGTTCGCCAACCTCGACGAACTCACGCCCGCCGCGATGCAGACGCGCATCCGGCCCGAGTTGCCGCTGTACCTGTTCACCGGCGACCAGGACCCGGTCAGCAACAAGGCGGAGTGGTTCTACCCGCTGGTGCAGCGCTACCGCGACGCCGGCTTGCGCGACGTGTCGTGCCATGTGTTCGGCGGCGCGCGCCACGAGACGCTCAACGAAACCAACCGCGACGAGGTCGTGGCCGTGCTGCTGGCCTGGCTGGCGCGCATCGTGCGATGAAACTCCTCGCCTTCGACGAGAGCCTGGACCAGCGCCACATCCTGCCCTACGACCCGGCGTACGCCAAGGTGTTCGCGCAGGTGCAGCGTGACGTGCAAGCGCAGCTCGAGGGCGTGGAACTCGTGCACATCGGAAGCACGGCCATCGTCGGTTTGCGGGGCAAGCCGATGGTCGACATCGCGGCGATCACGCAGCGCGAGAACCTGCGCACGGCCCAGTCGGAATTCGAGGCCCTCGGGTTTCACCGCCGACCCGTGTGGGTCGACACGGACGAGAAGCCCTACGTCTGCGCGTCCGTGCTGCACGGCGGGCGCAGGTTCAACCTCAACCTGCACATCTGCCATCGCGGCGACCCGGTGCACGTGGACTCGCTGGCGTTCATGGAAGTTCTCGACCGGCGCCCGGACCTGCGCCAGAAGTACGAAGAAGCCAAGGACCGAGCCCACGGCATCGACCCGGCCAACCCGCAGATCTACAACAAGGAAAAGGAAGCGGTGATCCGCGAAATACAGGCCGAGATCGGGCGGGCCTAGCCTAGAGGCTCGCCAGTATCCCTGTCGACGTGGCCTCTGCGGCCAGCTTCCCATCGGGGTTGTAGAGCGCCGCTTCGAGGAACGCCACGCGCTTCCCGCGCCGGATCACGCGCCCCTCCACCCGGCCTTCGCCAGGACCGACCTTCTCGTAGAAGCTCACCTTGATCTCCAGGCTGAAGACCGTCTGCGCCTGCTCGGTGTCGTGCATGACGGCATGGGCCATGGCGGCGTCGAGCCAGGCCGTGATGAAGCCGCCCTGGGCGATCGTGCCGTTCGTGTGGCAGTACTCGCGCCGCACGGTGAAGGCGGCCTTCAGCGTCTTGTGCTCGGCGTCCCAGCCGGTCACGTGGAAGTTGCCCATCGATTCGGACAGCGCCTGGCCCGAGCGGATGCGGGCTTCGAGTTCGTCGTTCATTGGTGTCGTTCGCAGCAGGTGAAGCAACGGACATTCTCATCCGGAAACGCGCCCCGCCCTTTGCCCGCTCAGAGGTAGCGCACCTCCGCCGGCACCTCAAACCAGTTGTTGTGGCGACCGTCCATGTAGCGCACCGGCGCGGTGGACAGCTCTTCGAGCGTCGCGTCGTCCAGGCAGGCGACGTTCACACTCACGTACGCACCGCCGATCTCCGGCACGTTGCCACGCCCGAAGGACTTGACGCCGCAATGGCGGCAGAACAGGTGCTCGGCGCTGAACGAGCCGAACTGGTAGCTCGACAGGTCTTCTTCGCCCGACAGCAGCGTGAAGTCGGCCGGCTTGACGATGGCGCCCCAGCCGCGCGACTTCATGCAGATCGAGCAGTTGCACTTGCCGGTGCCCGCGGTGAGGTCGATGAGCGCCTGGAAGCGCACCTTGCCGCAGTGGCAGCTGCCGTGATAGGTCTTCTTCATGGTCGGTGTCCGTGGAAACGAGTGGAGGAAACCGAAGGCTACGACCCATTGCGGACAGATCCTGTCCTCGATCGCAGGCATGATGCGGCCCATGCTGTCCGCTTCCGCCCGCCTGCTTCGCCTGCTCGCGCTGTTCCAGGCCCAGCGCGCCTGGACCGGTGCCGCCCTGGCCGGGCGCCTGGAGATCACCGAGCGCACGCTGCGCCGCGACGTCGACCGACTGCGCAGCCTCGGCTACACGGTCGACTCCACCTCGGGCGTGGCCGGCGGCTACCGGCTGGGCGCGGGCAGTGCCCTGCCGCCACTGCTGCTGGAAGACGAAGAGGCCATTGCGGTGGCGCTGGCGCTCGGCCATGCCGGCACGGGCGAAGGCGACATCGGCAACGCCTCGATGCGCGCCCTCGCCAAGCTCGACCAGTTGATGCCGCCGCGCCTGCAGCGCCGCCTGGGCAGCGTGCGCGCCTCGGTGGTGCCGGTGATGCGCAGCAAATCGGGCGTGCGCGTGAAGGCAGTGTCGATGTTCGCCGAGGCCTGCACCGAACGGCGCGAGCTGCGCTTCGGCTACCAGGACCACCACCAGACCGCCACGGCGCGCACGGTGGAGCCGCACCGCGTGGTGCAGACCGGCCAGCGCTGGTACCTGCTGGCCTGGGACACGGCGCGGCAGGACTGGCGCACCTTCCGTCTCGACCGCATCGTCGACGCCGAACCGACGGGCGCGCGCTTCACCGCGCGCCGCCTGCCGCTGGGCGACGTCGAGGCCTACATGGAACACGCGCTCAAGGTCTCGCCCTACCTGCACCACGCACGCGTGATCGTGCATGCCCCGCTCGCGGCGCTGGAACCGCATCTGGGCTGGGTGGGCGGCGTGCCCGAGGCCCTCGACGCGGACCGCACGCGCGTCGTCACCGGCGCCAGCTCGCTCGATGCGCTGGCCGTGTGGCTGGGCTGCCTGGGCCACGACATCGAGATCGAGTCGCCTCCCGAACTGGTGCAGCACGTGGCGCAGGTCGCCGCACGGCTGGACACCATCGCGCGTCGGCAGGGTACCCCCATCCCCCGTCTATAGGATGGGCTCGCCCGATACCGGTCGATAGGCTTGCGGCACCTGCAACCTCCGAACGGAAACGGATCTGCCCATGCGCCTCGGCCCCGGTCTCGCCTGCGGAAGCCCGCCATGCCCCTGACCGCCACCCAGGTCGCCGTGGTCGAGGACGACAGCGGCATGCGCGAGCGCATCGCCCGCGTGATCGGCGCCGACCCCGCGCTGGCGCTGGCCTTCAGCGCCTCGAACGCGGTCGACATCCTGAACTGGCTCACGGACAACCCGGTCGATGTGCTGCTGGTCGACCTCGGCCTGCCCGACCACCCCGGCCTGCAGGTGATCCGCCAATGCCGCCGCATGCAGCCGGCCTGCGCGGTGATGGTGCTGACGATCTTCGGCGACGAGACCCACATGGTGCAGGCCTTCGAGGCCGGCGCGCGCGGCTACCTGCTCAAGGACGGCACCGAGGCCGACCTGGCGGCGCACCTGCGCCACCTGGGCGCTGGCGGCTCCCCGCTGCCGCCGGGCATCGCGCGGCAGCTTCTGCGCCGCTGGCAGGCCTCCGACGGCGCGCCCGGGCACCTCTCGTCGCGCGAGGCCGAAGTGCTCGACCGGGTGTCTCGTGGTTTCACCTATGCCGAAATCGGCGCGCAGATGGGAGTCTCCGCATCGACGGTTCAAACCCATATCAGAAACATCTACGGCAAGCTGGATGCGCCCCCACCCTCGGAAGCCGTGTTGGCGACCCGTCCTCCAGGCCGGCTTTCCTAGCCGCGTGAGCCGCCCCTTCTTTTCCCGCATGCAAGCCGTGCTGCAACTGCTGCTGTGGCTGGTGCTCGCCGCCCCTTTCGCCCACGCCGCCACCCCGCCGGGCAGCACCGACGTGGACTGGGCCGAAGCCAGCCTCGAACCCGACGGCCTGCCGATGCAGGTGCGGCAGGTGGCGCTGCCCTTTCGCTGGGACCACGAGTTTCCGGGGCGCGGCGGCAAGGCCAGCTACCGCATCGTGCTGCCCCCGGACGCCGCCCGCGCGGACGACGCCCAGGCGCTCCTGATGTCGGGCCTGGGCAACCAGGCCGCCGTGTGGTTCAACGGCGCGCTGGTCGCCAACTACGGCGTGCTCGGCGACCCGGCCTACGACGCAGGCAAGGCCAATCTGCTGATCCCGCTGGCCGCCGCCCTGCGGCGCGGCGACGGCCAGCCGCAGGAGCTGCTCATCCAGGCCACCATCCAGCGCCAGCGCGGCGGCGGACTGGCCAGCGTGCTCTACGGCCCCGAAGCCTCCCTGGCCCCGCTGCACCGCTCGCAGCAGAACTGGCGCAACACCTCGGCCATCGTCTACGCCGTGAGCCTGCTGCTGATGGGCGGTCTGGCCGCCGGGCTGTGGCTGCGCCAGCGCGACGCGCTCTACGGCTGCTTCGCGCTGGCCGCGCTCTCGGGCGTGGCGCGCAACCTCGACCGCGTGCTGACCGAAGGGCCCGTGCCCTGGCCGCTGTGGGGCGCCGTGGTGGCGGTCTGCTATGCCTGCCACATCGGGCTGATCGCGCGCTTCGTGCTGCTGGTGCTCGACCGCAACCCGCCGTGGCTGGTGCGCTCCATCTACGGCGCGCTGGCGCTGTCGGTGGTGCTGGCCTGCGCCTCCTTCGCCTTCGCGCTGCCGGCGCTGTGGACCACGGGGCTGGCGATCTTGCAGGTCACGAGCACCATCTGCCTGCCCTACGTGGTGCACGGCGCGCTGGTGGCGCGGCGGCGCATCGCAGGCGTGCTGATGGCGGCGGGCACACTGGCCATCCTGGCCGGCGCGCACGACCTGCTGCTGGTGCGCATGGGCCTGTTCGGCGGCGCCTACTACACGCTCACCTCGCACGCGATCTTCTTCTTCGTGATGATCCTGGCTGGCCTCGTGGTGGAACGGTACAGCCGCACCGTGGCCGACTACCGCTCGCTCAACGCCAACCTCGCCGCGCGCGTGGCCGAGCGCGAAGAGCAGCTGCGCGGCGCCTTCGAAACCGTGCGCAAGCAGCAGGAAGAACAGGCCGTGCTGCTGGAGCGCCAGCGCATCATGCGGGAGATCCACGACGGCGTGGGCTCGCAGCTCGTGGGCCTGCTCAACGTGGTGAACCAGCCTGCGCCCGACCGCGACGTGGTCGAGGAGCACGTGAAGCTGGCGCTCGACGAGATGCGCATGGCGGTCGATTCGCTGCAGCCCATGCACGACGACCTGACCACCGTGCTGGCCACGCTGCGCTACCGCCTGCAGCCCCGGCTGGACGCCGCCGGCATCGAGCTGGTGTGGGACGTCGCCCTCATCCCCACGCTCGCGCCCTTTGCCGCGCAGGCCGCGCTGCAGCTGCAGCGCATCCTGCTCGAGGCCTTCACCAACGTGCTGAAGCACGCGGGCGCCACGCGCATCGTGATGCATGTGGGCTGGCACGGCGAGCAGACGCCGCCGCTGGTGCGCATCGTGCTCACCGACAACGGCCGCGGGCTGCCGGCGAACAAACGCCCCGGTGGCCACGGCCTGGCGAACATGCGTTCGCGGGCGCAGGCCATCGGGGCGCGGCTGCAGATCGAGCGGGCCGACGCGCAGGCCGGCGGCACGCGCGTGTCGCTCGACTGGCCCTGCGCGCTGCCCTGAGCCCGGCCGGGCCGGTCAGCCCAGGCGCACCGGCACGAAGATCTTGTCCTCGCCGCGCTGGATCAACAGCGCCACCGACTTGTCGGCCTTGGCCACCGCCTGGCGCACCTGCTCCAGGCTCTTGGCCGGCGTGCCGTTGATGGCCAGCAGCACGTCGCCGGCCTGCACCCCGGCCATCGCCGACGGGCCGGCCACGTCCTCGATCAGCAGGCCGCCGTCGACCGAGGCCGCGCGCTGTTCCTGCGGCTGCAGCGGGCGCAGCGCCAGGCCGAGCTTGCCCTGCCCCGCCGTGTTGTCGGCCTTGGCGACCTGCGCCGGCTTGTCGCTCGCGTCGCCCAGCTTGGCCTGCAGCTCCTGGCGCTCGCCCTGGCGCCACACCTCGAGCGTGACCTTCTTGCCCGGCGCCTGCTGGCCGATGACCGCCGGCAGGTCGCCCGAGGACACGATCGCCTGGCCGTCGACCTTGCGGATCACGTCGCCCGCCTTCAGGCCGGCATGGTCGCCGGGACCGCCCTTCTCGATGTTCGAAACCAGCGCGCCCTCGGGCTTGTCGAGCTTGAACGAATCGGCGAAGGCCTGGTTCACCTCCTGCACCGCCACGCCCAGGCGCGCATGCGTGGCCTTGCCGGTGGCGACGATCTGGTCCTTCACCTGCACCGCCACGTCGATCGGGATGGCGAACGACACGCCCTGGTAGCCGCCGCTGCGGCTGTAGATCTGCGAGTTGATGCCGACCACCTCGCCGCGCGCATTGAGCAGCGGCCCGCCCGAGTTGCCGGGGTTCACGGCCACGTCGGTCTGGATGAAGGGCACGTAGCTGTCGTCGGGCAGCGAGCGGCCCTTGGCGCTCACCACGCCGGCCGTCACGGTGTTCTCGAAGCCGAAGGGCGAGCCGATGGCCAGCACCCATTCGCCGACCTTCAGGTCCTTGGTGTTGCCCAGTGCGAGCACGGGCAGGTTCTTGGCGTCGATCTTGAGCACCGCGATGTCGGTCTTGGCATCGGCGCCGAGCACCTTGGCGCGGTACTCGCGGCGGTCGGTCAGCTTGACGGTGACTTCCTTCGCGTCCTTCACGACGTGGGCGTTGGTCATGATGATCCCGCTCGGGTCGACGATGAAGCCCGAGCCCTGCGAGCGCACCGGCACGGCGCGCTGCTGTTGTTGGCCGCGCGGTCCCATCTGCCCCTGGAAGTGGCGGAAGAACTGGAACATCGGATCGTCCGGGTCGATGCCCTGCAGCTGCGCCATGGTGTCGTCGTCCGGGGCCTTCTCGGTGCCGGTCACGCTGATGTTGACCACGGCCGGGCCGTCACGCGAGGTGATGGTCGAGAAGTCGGGCAAGGTGACCATCGCGGCCGGCGCGGCCACGGCGGCGGTGGTGGCCGGCGCGCCCACGGCGCGGGCGCTGGTGTAGGCACCGGCGCCGACGGCACCGATCACACCGGCTGCGGCCAGCGCGATCACGAGGGCACGGGGGGAAGTCAGGGCGGTTTTCATTCTTCGATTCCTTTCAATCCTGCGCCGGAGCGCAAACACGGTGAAAGGAATGTCGCGGCCTTGACTTAGGCGTCGCTTAAGCGGAATTCACTCTTTGGCGGGAGCGAACGTCACCCGCACGCACAGCCCACCGAGGCTCGCGGACTTTTCCAGCGCCACCGTGGCACCGTGCAGGTCGGCGATCGACTTCACGATGGCCAGCCCCAGCCCGCTGCCCGGCGCCTGCGGCTCGCCCGAGCGGTAGAAGCGATCGAGCACGCGCGCGCGCTCGGCCTCGGGCAAGCCGGGGCCGCTGTCGTCCACGCGCAGCTCCACCGCGTCGGCGCGCTTCACGAGGCCGACGTCGACCCGCCCGCCTTCGGGCGTGTACTTCACGGCGTTGTCGATCAGGTTGCGCAGCAGCATGCGCAGCGCCTCGGGCTGGCCGCTCACGGTGGCGCCCGCGTCAGCTTGCGCCACGCCGATGTCGATGCGGCGCGCCTGCGCGGCCGCCACCGCATCGGAGATCGCCAGGCGCGCCACCTCGGCCAGGTCGACCGTCTCGGGCTTCGCGCCCGCGGCCACGCTGGCTTCATGCCGGGCCAGCGCCAGCATCTGCTCGACGAGCCGCGTGGCGCGGTCGATGCCGGCCGACAGCCGGCTCACGGCCAGCGTGCGCGCCGCATCGTCGGGCGCGCGCTGCAGGCCCTGCACCTGCAGCTTGAGCGCCGCCAACGGCGAGCGCAGTTCATGCGCGGCATCGGCCACGAAGTGCTTCTGCGCGTCGAAGGCATGGCGCACGCGGCCGAACAGCAGGTTGAGCTCCTGCACCAGCGGGCGCACTTCTTCGGGCAGGTTCTCCTCGCTCACGGGCGAGAGGTCGTCGGCTTGCCGCGATGCCACCTGCCGGCGCACGCGTGCCACGGGCGCCAGCGACAGGCTCACCACCCACCACACGACCAGCATCAGGAGCGGCGCCATCAGCGCCACGGGCACGATGGTGCGCAGCGCGAGCGAGCCCGCCATGTGGCGGCGCGCCGCCATGTCCTGCGCCACCTGGATCACCAGCCCGCGCGTCTGCATCGAGAACACGCGGTAGGTCGTGCCGCGCGCGCGCACGTCGGCAAAGCCCAGCACCGCGAGCTGCGGCAGCGCAGCCTCTTCTGCCGACTCGAAGATGCGCACGCCGTCGACGGTCCACACCTGCACCACGAAATCGAAGTTCTGCTCCGCGCCGCCGAGCCCACCCACCGCCGCGCTCGGCGGCAGGCCCGCGCGCAGCGACAGCGCCATCTGCTGCATGTGGTAGTCGAAGATGTCGTCGGCCTCCTTCAGCACCGTGCGGTAGGCCACCAGCGCCTGCGCGCCGGCCGCGAGCACGATGGCCGCGAGCAGGAACACCAGCAGCCGCGCACGCAGCGATCCGGTCCATCGCATCACGCGGCGCATCATGCCTTGGGCACCATGTAGCCGACGCCGCGCACGTTGCGGATCAACTCCGCGCCCAGCTTCTTGCGCAGGCCGTGCACATAGACCTCGACCGCGTTGCTGCTGATCTCGTCCTTCCAGCCGTAGAGTTTTTCTTCGAGCTGGGCGCGCGAAAGCACCATGCCCGGGCGAGCCAGCAGCGGCTCGAGCACGGCCCACTCGCGCGCCGACAGCACCACCGGCTCGCCGTTCACCGCGACCTCGCGCGTGGCGGGGTTGATGCTCACGCCCATGTGCTCGTACACCGGCTCGGCGCGCCCCGATGCGCGCCGCAGCAAGGCACGGATGCGGGCCAGCAGCTCGTCGAGGTCGTAGGGCTTGAGCACGTAGTCGTCGGCGCCGGCGTCGAGGCCTTCGATGCGCTGCTGCACGGAGTCGCGCGCGGTGGCGATCAGCACCGGCATGCGCTGCTTGCGCGCACGCAGAGCGCGCAGCACTTCCAGGCCGTCGCGGCGCGGCACGCCCAGGTCGAGCAGCACCAGGTCGTACTGCTGGGTGCGCAATGCGGATTCGGCAGCATCGCCGTCTTTGACCCAATCGACCGCGTACTGCTCGGCCCGCAGCAGGTCGAGCACGGCCTCGCCGATCATCACGTCGTCTTCGAGAAGCAGGAGTCGCATGGTGGTGTCCGTTTCGGGGGTTCGAGGCCGTGCCGGCGCCGAAAGTTCAGCGCGCCTGCGCTCACAGGAGGGAGCGCACCTCGCGCGCCGCCTCGAACAGCAGCGGCAGCATCTCGCGCTGCAGAGTCTCTTCCTGGTAGCGCGTGCCCGACAGCACCACGTTGAGCGCGGCCACCGTGTGACCCTGCATGTCGCGCAGCGGCACCGCCAGGGCCTGCACGCCGAGCTCGTGCTCTTCGCTGGCGAAGCAGTAGTCGTCCTTGCGCACCTGCGCGATGCGCTGGCGCAGCGCGCGCGCCTGGGTGATGGTGTGCGGCGTGAGCCGCGCCAGGTGCCGGCCCTTGAGCCACTGCGTGAGCTGCGTGGCGGCCATGGCGGCCAGCAGCACGCGCCCGGTCGAGGTGGCGTGGGCCGGCAGGCGCGCCCCCAGGTGCAGGCCGTAGGCCAGCACGCGCGTGGGCGTGCCGTAGCTGCCGCTGCGCGCGACGATGACCACCTCTTCGCCGTCGAGCACCACGGCGGAGAACGACTCGCCCGTTTGCGCCGCGAGCCGGTTCAGCGTGGGCTGCAGCGCGCGCGGCAGGCGCGACGAGGCCAGGTAGCTGCCCGAGAAGCGCAGCACCTTCGGTGCCATCCAGAAGTAGCTGCCGTCGGTTTCCAGGTAGCCCAGGTGGGCCAGCGTGAGCAGGTGGCGCCGGGCGGCGGCACGCGTGAGGCCGGCGCGCTCGGCCGCCAGCGTGGCATTCAGGCGCTGGCGCTCGGTGTCGAAGCTTTCGAGCACCGCCATGCCCTTGGCGATGCCCTCGATGAAGTCGGCGCGGGCGATGGTCATTCGTCGTCGGGAGTTCGTCGTGGATCGGTCGGCTGAAGAAGTGTTGCGCGATGATCGCGCACGCGTTCGCATGATCGCACAGAGCCTCGCCAGCCACCGCCCCAACCGGCCGGCCGCGCCCTACGCTTGGCCAAACCCTTTCGGAGACACGAACATGCGCACCCAGGTCGCCATCATCGGCGCAGGCCCCGCCGGCCTTCTGCTCGGCCAGCTGCTGCACAAGGCAGGCATCGACAACATCATCGTGGAGCGCCAGAGCGGCGACTACGTGCTGGGCCGCATCCGCGCCGGCGTGCTCGAACAGGTCACGATGGACCTGCTGGCGCGCGCCGGCGTCGACACCCGCGCCAAGGCCGAGGGCCTGCCGCACGACGGCATCGAGCTGCTGTTCAAGGGCGCGCGCCACCGCATCGACATGCACGACCTCACGGGCGGCAAACAGGTCACGGTGTACGGCCAGACCGAGGTGACGCGCGACCTGATGGAAGCGCGCACGGCCGAAGGCCTCACGACGATCTACAGCGCAGCCAACGTCAGCCTGCACGACTTCGATTCGGCCAAGCCGCGCGTTCGCTACGAGAAAGACGGCCAGACGCACGAGATCGAGTGCGACTTCATCGCCGGCTGCGACGGCTACCACGGCGTGAGCCGCGCCAGCGTGCCGGCCGACGCGATCCAGACCTACGAGAAGGTCTACCCCTTCGGCTGGCTCGGCGTGCTGGCCGACGTGCCGCCGGTCTCGCACGAACTCATCTACGCCAACACCGAGCGCGGCTTTGCACTGTGCAGCATGCGCAGCGCCACGCGCTCGCGCTACTACGTGCAGGTGCCGACCGAAGAGAAAGTGGAAAACTGGAGCGACGAGGCCTTCTGGAACGAGCTGCGTGCGCGCCTGGACCCCGAGGCACGCGAACGTCTGGTGACCGGCCCGTCGCTCGAAAAGAGCATTGCGCCGCTGCGCAGCTTCGTGGCCGAGCCGATGCGCTTCGGCTCGCTGTTCCTGGCCGGCGACGCGGCGCACATCGTGCCGCCGACCGGCGCCAAGGGGCTCAACCTCGCGACCGCCGACGTGGGGTACCTGTCGCGCGCGCTGGAGATTTTCTACAACGAGAAGTCGGCTTCGGCGCTGGACCGCTACTCCGACCTGTGCCTGCGCCGGGTCTGGAAGGCCGAGCGCTTCTCGTGGTGGTTCACTTCGCTGATGCACCGCTTTCCCGAGACGGGCGCCTTCGGCCAGAAGATCCAGGAAGCCGAACTCGACTACCTCGTGCACTCGCGCGCGGCGTCGACCGCGCTGGCGGAAAACTACGTGGGGCTACCGCTCGAGGACTTCTGAGCGGCGGGCGACGACAGCACCTCGTCGACCCAGCGCTGGTCTTCGTCGTAGATCCAGCATTCGCCGAGCCTGCCGTCCTTCACGGCGTAGCGCAGCTGGCGCTCCAGTTCGACAGGGCGCCCCTGGTGCTCGAACTGCTCGACGGCGACGATCAGCCCGAAATGCTCGCCGGCCAGCACGTCACGGATCGCGACCAGCCGGCGGTTCGTGCGCTCCTTGACCTGCTTGAGCACCGCGAGGCAGGCCGCCTTGCCCCGGTGCGTGCCCGCGAGCGGGCTGCGGCCGAAGTAGTGAAAGACGACCTCGTCGTGGTAGCTGTCGACGATGGCCTTGAGGTCATTGGCCGCCCAGGCCTGCGCGTAGCGCTGCACGACCGCCAGGATCTCGCTCGCGGCAGGGGTTGTCGGCGTGCTCATCGTTCGTTGGCTTTCTCCAGCGTCTTCTTCATCGCGGCGCCGCCCTGCGCCATCATGGGTTCGATGTACGCCGCGAGCCCGTCGGGCAGCACGTCGGTGATCCAGACGAAGCGCGCGCGGCCTTCGCCGTGCGCGAACACCTGGGCCGACGCGTGGTAGTGCGTGGCCTTGCCGTCGGTCACGGTGTAGGCCAGCCGGCGGTTCTCGTCGTCGAGGGCCACGAGCAGCTCGCGCGCCACGAGGCCGTTGGCGAAGTGGACGATGCGGGCGCCCTGCCCGTCGAGTTCGCAGCCGGTGAGAAAGCCCGGCGCGAGGCGCGTGTGCACGGCGCCGAAGTCGCGCAGCGCGTCCCACACCTGCGCGGCATCGGCCTCGACGATGAATTCCTTGTAGACGGTGGCCATGGGGTCGGTGCCTTTCGTGTCAGGGACAGACGGCCTCGACGTTGTTGCCGTCGGGGTCGATGAGGAAGGCCGCGTAGTAGGTCGGGCTGTAGTCGGCGCGTGGCCCCGCGCCGCCGTTGTCGGTGCCGCCGGCCTTCAAGCCGGCCTTGTGGAAGGCGGCGACGGCCGCATGGTCGGGCGCGCGAAACGCGATGTGCGTGCCGGGGCCCTTGGCATCTTTCGTGGCATAGAGCCACAGCGCCGGTTCGCCGGCCGGGCCGAGGCCGGCGTAGCTGTCGTCGTGGGAGCCCAGCACATGGCCGAGCGGCGCGAGCGCGGCTTCGTAGAAGCGCCGGCTCACGGCGAGGTCTTTGACTTTCAGTCCGATGTGGTCGTACATGACGATGACTTCCTGCTTGAAGGGTGGATCAAGCGGTCATCGTGAAGCAGCGCGGCCAGGCGGTCTTGGAAAATCTTGCGGTCGCCCTTGGCGGCGAGCCGGAACCCGCGCGGCGACACGCCGGCCGCGCGGTGGAAGGTGCGCACGAAGTTGCTCAGGTCGGCAAAGCCGGCCTCGAGGGCGACGTCGGTGACAGCAAGGTCGCTGTCCGCGAGCAGCCGCGCCGCACGGCGCAGCCGGGAGCGCACGAGGTACTGGTGCGGCGTGACGCCCAGCACCTGGGAGAACAACCGCAGGAAATGGAAAGCGCTCAGGCCCGCCTGGGCGGCCGCGTCTTCCAGGCCGATCTCGCCGGCGGCGTGGGCCTCGATCCAGGTCGCGGCCTCGACCGCACGGCGACGGTCGCGCGGCGTGGCCGACGGCGGCGCTGCCGGCTTGCCACGCCCTTTCACCACGTCGAGAAAACGGCTGGCGAAGCCCATGCCCAGTTCGTCCAGGCCCACGTCGCTGCCGCCTTCGACCGCGACCTGCGCGAGTTCACCGAGCACCATGAGTTCGGGCAGCGGCGGCAACGCCGAGGCATGCCAGCTGCGCCGGTCGGCGCCGATCAGGTCGACGAAGCCCGGCGAGAAGTGGAACGACAGGCATTCGTCGCCACAGGCGAAGTGCTCGTGGGTGCAGACGTAGTCGTCGCCCGGCGCGCCGACCAGCACCGCGCCGGCCACCAGTTCGTAATCGCGGCCGAGCGCGCGGCAGCCGAAGCTGCCCTTGCGCACGTACGAGACCGAGTGCGTCTCGTGTATCTCGGTGAACGGCGCCGCGCCGACGCCCGCGTCGCAGCAGTAGGTCGAGACGCGGATCGCGTCGGTCTGCAGTTCGGTGGTGACGCGCATGATGACTTTCGTCGCCCTTCGATCACCGGCCGGCGGCGCTCAGTCGATCGTCTGCATCGCCTGCCAGACCCGCGACGGGCTCAGCGGCATGTGCAGGCGGGGCGCACGGGCGCCGAGGCCGTTGCGTGCGAAGGCGTCGGCCACCGCGTTGACGATGGCCGGCGTGGCGCCGATGGTGCCCAGCTCGCCCACGCCCTTCACGCCCAGCGGGTTGTTCTTGCAGGGCGTCGATTCGTCCATTTCCATCTGGAACATGGTATCGACGATGTCGGCGCGCGGCGCGGCGTAGTCCATGAGGCTGCCGGTGACGGGCTGGCCGGTTTCGCTGTCGTACACCACCTGCTCGTACAGCGCCTGGCCGATGCCCTGCACCGCGCCGCCTTCGAGCTGGCCGCGCACGATCATCGGGTTGACCACGCGGCCCACGTCGTTGACCGAGCTGTAGGCCACGACGCTGATCTCGCCGGTGGGCGGGTCGAGCTCGATCTCGCAGATGTGGCAGCCGTTGGGCCAGCTCGGGCCGGCCACGGTGCTGGTGGAGTCGACGAAGATCTCGCGCCCCGGCTGCTTGGCGGCCAGGGTGAACAGGTCGAGTTCGAGGTCGGTGCCGGCCACGATGAAGGTGCCACGGCTGTAGACGATGTCGTCGATGGAGGCCTCGAACTCCTGCGCCGCGAGCTCGCGTGCCTTGTCGATGGTGCGCTCGGCGCCGATGCGCACGGCCGAGCCGCCGGTGAAGAGCGAACGCGAGCCGGCGCTGCCGAAGCCGTCGCCGCGGTCGGTGTCGCCGAGCACGACGCGCACTTTTTCGATGGGCACGCCGAAGGCATCGACGGCCAACTGCGCGAGCGAGGTCGCAATGCCCTGCCCCATGGCATTGACGGCCGAGAACACCTCGATCACGCCGTCGGCCTGCACCGAGACGGTCACGCGCTCTTCGAACACGTTGCCGCCGGTCCATTCGAGGAACGTGGCAATGCCCAGGCCGCGCTGCTTGCCGCGCGCCGCCGACTCGGCCGCGCGGGCCTCGAAGCCCTGCCAGTCGGCCAGCTGCAGCGCCTGGTCCATCACCGACTCGAACTGGCCCGTGTCGTAGGTCTGCGCCATCGGGTTCTTGTAGGGCATCTGCTCGGGGCGGATGAAGTTGCGCCGACGCAGCGCAATGCGGTCGATGCCGGTCTGGCGCGCGGCTTCGTCCATCAGGCGCTCGATAGTGAAGATGGCCTCGGGCCGGCCCGCGCCGCGGTAGGCACCGGTGGGCGCGGTGTTGGTGAGCACCGCCTTGAAATGGAAGTCGATGGTCTGGATGTCGTAGACGCTGGTCTGCACCCAGGGGCCGATCAGCAGCTGGATCGCGACGCCGGTGCCGGTGGCGTAGGCGCCCACGTTGGCGAGCGTCTTGATGCGCAGGGCCAGGATCTTGCCGTCGGCGTCGAGCGCCATTTCGGCGCGCGCCTCGATGTCGCGGCCGTGCGCGCTCGAGAGGAACTCTTCGCTGCGGTCGGCCACCCACTTCACGGGCCGGCCCACCTGCAGCGCGGCGTAGGCGACCGCGATGTCCTCGGGATAGGCGCCGGTCTTCATGCCGAAGCCGCCGCCGACGTCGCCCACGACCACGCGCACTTTTTCCTTGGCGAGGCCAATGGCCGCGCAGACCGAATCGCGCACGCCGGACGGCATCTGGGTGCTCATGCGGATCGTGAGGCGGTCGGTCTTGCTGTCGTGCGTGGCGAGCACGGCGCGCGGCTCGATGGTGAGCGCGACCACGCGCTGGTTGTTCACGTCCAGGGCAATCACGTGGGCGGCGCGCTCGAACGCGGCGGTGGCGGCTTCGCTGCTGCCATGGCGCATCTCGGCGGCGATGTTGCCGGTGGCCTCGTCGCACAGGAGCGGCGCGCCGTCGGCGGTGGCGCCTGGGAGGTCGACCACCATCGGCAGTTCTTCGTAGTCGACCATGACAGCCTCGGCCGCATCGCGCCCCTGCTGCACGGTGTCGGCGATGACGCACGCTACCGGTTCGCCGACGAAGCGCGCGCGCTCGTGTGCCATGGCGCGGCGCGGCGGGCTGGCGCTGTCGCTGCCGTCCGCGCGCTTGAAGCCCGCGGCGCCGGGCATCGGCTTGACGCCGGCCTCGGCCAGGTCGGCCCCGGTGATCACGCGCAGCACGCCGGGCATGCCGACGGCCGCGGACGTGTCGATGGACACGATGCGCGCATGCGGATAGGGGGATCGGAGAAAAACGAGATGCGCCTGCTCGGAGAGCGTGACGTCGTCGGTGTAACGGCCGGCGCCTGCGAGCAGGCTTTCGTCCTCGAGGCGGCGCACCGCCTGGCCGCTGCCGAAGCGCGTGGGATTGGGTTCAGTGGTCAACGTGGTCCTCTTGTGCTGATCCCCGGCGCCCTGCACATGCCTGCCGGATCCGCTGTGGTACTGCGAAAGCAAGCTGTGCACTATAGGTTTTTCGACGGGTCTTGTGGGGTTGTCTCGCGTGCCATCGGCGGTGGCACCAGGGCCGCAGCCTTGTGGACTGTTCCCGTGTGAGCGGGATTTTCCCTCAACTGGCTTGCGTTTTCGAGAAGCCGTGTATACCTGCATCCATGCGACAACTGCCTTGGCTCGAACCCGGAGATGCACTGCCCGACCCCGCTTCGGCGTGGGACGAACGGGACCCGGTGCCCGGCCTGCTGGCGGCCGGCGGCTCCCTCGATGTCGATACTCTGATGCAGGCCTACAGCCGCTGCGTCTTCCCCTGGTTCAGCGACGACCAGCCCATCCTGTGGTGGAGCCCCGACCCGCGCATGGTGCTGCGGGTGAACGACTTCCGGCTGCATCGCTCGCTGCGCAAGACCCTGAGCCGCTTTGCCGCGATGCCCGGCTGCGAGCTGCGCATCGATCACGATTTTGAAACGGTGATCCAGGCCTGTTCGCAGTCGGCGCGGGCCGGTCAGTCGGGCACCTGGATCGTGCCGGACATGGTGAAGGCCTATACGCAATTGCACCGCGCCGGGCACGCCCACAGCGTCGAAACCTGGATCGACGGCGAACTCGCGGGCGGGCTTTACTGCGTGGCGCTGGGCCGGGCCGTGTTCGGCGAGTCGATGTTCACGCGCCGCCCGGATGCCTCGAAGATCGCGCTGGCCGGCCTGGTCGCGCTGTGCCGACGCGCCGGCATCGCGATGATCGACTGCCAGCAGAACACCGCGCACCTGGCCAGCCTCGGCGCCCGCGAAATGCCGCGCGCGCGCTTCGTCGCGCACGTGGCCCAGGCCCGAAAACAGGAGGGCCCGCAGTGGCAATTCGACCCCGTATACTGGTCCGAACTCCTTTCCGAGCGCCCCCTTCTTTCGACGTGACGTGACGTGACGCACCTCAAGGATCTTCCGCTTCACACGCTGCAGTTCTACGCGACGGCGCCCTACCCCTGCAGCTACCTGCCGGATCGCCAGGCCCGCTCGCAGGTGGCCACGCCCAGCCACCTGATCCACAACGACGCCTACTCCGACCTGGTGCTCAGCGGCTTCCGGCGCAGCGGCATGTTCACCTACCGGCCGTATTGCGACGGCTGCCGCGCCTGCATCCCGCTGCGCGTGCTGGCGCACAGCTTCAAGCCGAACCGCAGCCAGCGCCGCACCGCCAAGCAGCACGCCGACCTGCAGGCGCGCGTGCTCAAGCTGTGCTTCGTGCCCGAGCACTACCAGCTCTACCTGCGCTACCAGACCGGCCGCCATTCGGGCGGCGGCATGGACCACGACAGCATCGACCAGTACACACAGTTCCTGCTGCAAAGCCGGGTCAACTCGCGGCTGGTCGAGTTTCGCGAAACCCTGCCCGACGGCAGCCCGGGCGCGCTGAAGATGGTGTCCATCCTCGATGTGCTCAGCGACGGCATCTCGGCCGTCTACACCTTCTACGAGCCCGAGGACGGTGCCGGCTACGGCACCTACAGCGTGCTGTGGCAGATCGAGCAGGCCCGCAAGCTGGGGCTGCCGCACGTCTACCTGGGCTACTGGATCGAGCGCAGCCCCAAGATGCACTACAAGGCCCGCTTTTCCCCGCACGAAGTGTTGGTGGACGGCCACTGGCAGGCGCCGAGCGATTTCACAAGGTAAAATGGCGCACGGTCATCACCGCATTGCGCCATGAGAAAAAACCTATCCGACGTTCCCGCCACTCCCGTCATCCAGGTCATCGAGCGCATGTTCTCGCTGATCGACGTCCTGGCCTCGCGCGAAGAAGCGATCTCGCTGAAGGAAATCAGCGAAAAGACGGGGCTGCACCCGTCGACCACGCACCGCATCCTCAATGACCTCGCGGTCGGCCGTTTCGTCGACCGGCCCGAAGCCGGCAGCTACCGCCTCGGCATGCGCCTGCTGGAGCTTGGCAACCTGGTCAAGGGCCGGCTGAACGTGCGCGACGCGGCCCTGGGCCCGATGCGCGAGCTGCACAAGCTCACGCAGCAGCCGGTCAACCTCAGCATGCGCCAGGGCGACGAGATCGTGTACATCGAACGCGCCTACAGCGAGCGTTCGGGCATGCAGGTGGTGCGCGCCATCGGCGGCCGTGCCGCCCTGCACCTGACCTCGACCGGCAAGCTGTTCCTGGCCGCCGACGATCCCCAGCGCGTGCGCAGCTACGCCACGCGCACCGGCCTGGCCGGCCACACCCGCAACAGCATCACTCAGCTGCCCGCGCTCGAGCGCGAGCTGTCGAAGGCGCGCCAGTACGGCATCGCCCGCGACAACGAAGAACTGGAACTGGGCGTGCGCTGCATGGCCGCCGGCATCTACGACGACCAAGGCAAGCTGGTGGCGGGCCTGTCGATCTCGGCCCCGGCCGATCGCCTCGATGAAGGCTGGCTGCCCAAGCTGCAGGCGACCGCCAACGAAATCTCGGGCGCACTGGGCTTCAAGGACGGCATGGCTGCAACGCCTGCGTCGGGCGCTAACGTGACAACGGGCGCCTGAGCGCCCGTTTTCTTTCGACTCTTTCCCTCTCTATCCCGGCGAGTCAGCCGGTTGGCCCTTCCACAAGGGCGGCAGGCCGGCCGCTAGACGGCCTCCCGCTCAACCGATCTCAGCCGGCGACCTGGAAGCCACGCGGACCCGACACGGCGTGCGTGGCCTCGACCCAGCGGCGAACCCGCTCGGCGTCGGCGATGCGGCTGAACTTGCCGGCCGAATCCAGGAACACCATGATCAGCTTGCGCCCGGCCACCTTGGCCTGCATCACGAGGCACTGGCCGGCTTCGGAGATGTAGCCGGTCTTCTGCAGGCCGATGTCCCATTCCGGGCTCTTCACGAGGCGGTTGGTGGTGTTGAACTGCAGCACGCGGTTGCCGACCTCGACCTGGTATTCCGGCGACGTGGACAGCGAACGCACGGTGGCGTCGGAATAGGCTGCGTTGACCAGCAGCGCCAGGTCTTGCGCGCTCGACTGGTTGCGGCTGGACAGGCCCGTGGGCTCCACGTAGCGCGTGTCCTTCATGCCGAGCATGCGGGCCTTGGCATTCATGATGCTCACGAAGGTCGTGAGGCCGCCCGGGTAGGTGCGGCCCAGTGCGTGCGCTGCGCGGTTTTCGCTGGACATCAGCGCCAGGTGCAGCAGCTCGCCGCGCGACAGCGTGGTACCGACGGTCAGGCGCGAACGGCTGCCCTTTTCGGTGTCGACGTCGTCCTGCGTGATGGTGATGAGTTCGTCGTTCGGCAGATGGGCCTCGCTGATCAGCAGACCGGTCATGAGCTTGGTGAGCGAAGCGATCGGCAGCACGGCGTGGTCGTTCTTGCTGAACAGCACTTCGTGGGTGTCCTGGTCGATCACCAGGGCGACACTCGACTTCAGGTCGAGCGCGTCGTCGGTGCTGTGCAGGCCGGCCATCTGGCCGAAGGACTGGCGGGCTGGCGTCTCGACGCGCACCACCGAACGGCGCTGCACGGCGACGACGGTCTTGCCGTTCTTCTTGTGGATGGTGGCAACGACATTGCGGCCACCGCGCACGACCTTGTCGGCCTGCTCGGCGCGACCGCCGCGCGCCACCTTGGAAGCGGACGCATTGCGCTGCTTCGTTTCTGCGGGGGCCTTCGCCTTCTTGGCGACGGCGGACTTGGCGGCAGCGGGTTTTTCCTTCTTCGCAGCCTGGGCGCCAGGCAGCAAAAACGCCGAGGCGCACAGCGCCACGGCGAGGAACTTGAAGGCGGGTAGGAACCGCTGGATGGAAACTCGACGTAGACGGGTTTCAGGCATCAATAAATCTCCAGCGGCAACAAACGAGGACCGCAGTGTATCGAAATCAAAAAAGACACGCAATATCAGTTACTTGCATCCTCTTCTTCATTCGAATACCAAGGAACGCCTGAAAACCTAACCTTGTGCCGCCACTCTCTCAGCTTGGCTCTGTAACTTGTTGAGCGCACTCAAATAAGCCTTTGCCGAAGCGACCACGATGTCTGGGTCTGCACCCACACCGTTGACCACCCGCCCTGCGTTTTGTAACCGGACTGTAACTTCTCCCTGGCTTTCCGTCGAGCCGCTGATGGCGTTTACAGAGTAAAGAACCATCTCGGCGCCGCTCTTGACGTGGGCCTCGATGGCCTTGAGCGACGCATCGACAGGCCCGTTGCCGTCGGATTCGCTGGTGACTTCCTTGCCCTGGACCGTGAACACGATCTTGGCTTGAGGCCGTTCGCCGGTTTCGCTGTGCTGGGAGAGAGAGACGAAAGCAAACTGTTCACCAACGTGCGACAGCTCTTCCGCGCTGACCAGCGCCAGGATGTCCTCGTCGAAAATTTCGGACTTGCGGTCGGCCAGCTCCTTGAAACGCGCAAACGCGGCGTTGACCTCGGTTTCGCTTTCCATCGTCACGCCCAGGTCCTGCAGGCGCTGCTTGAAAGCATTGCGGCCGCTGAGCTTGCCCAGCACGATCTTGTTGGCAGTCCAGCCCACGTCTTCGGCGCGCATGATCTCGTAGGTGTCGCGCGCCTTGAGCACGCCGTCCTGGTGGATGCCCGAGGCGTGCGCGAACGCGTTGGCGCCCACCACGGCCTTGTTGGGCTGCACCACGAAGCCGGTGGTCTGGCTGACCATGCGGCTGGCGGCCACGATGTGCTGGGTGTCGATGTTCAGGTCGAGCCCGAAGTAGTCCCTGCGCGTCTTCACGGCCATGACCACTTCTTCGAGCGAGCAGTTGCCCGCGCGCTCGCCCAGGCCGTTGATCGTGCACTCGACCTGGCGCGCGCCGCCGATCTTCACGCCGGCCAGCGAGTTCGCCACGGCCATGCCCAGGTCGTTGTGACAATGCACCGACCAGATCGCCTTGTCGCTGTTGGGAATGCGCTCGCGCAGCATCTTGATGAAGTTGCCGTACAGCTCGGGGATGGCGTAGCCGACGGTGTCGGGCACGTTGATGGTGGTGGCGCCCTCGTTGATCACGGTTTCGAGCACCCGGCACAGGAAGTCGGGGTCGCTGCGGTAGCCGTCTTCGGGGCTGAACTCGACGTCGGCGATCTGGTTGCGCGCGAAGCGCACGGCCAGCTTGGCCTGCTCATGCACCTCGTCGGGCGACATGCGCAGCTTCTTTTCCATGTGCAGCGGCGAGGTCGCGATGAAGGTGTGGATGCGCCCGCGTGCCGCGCCCTTCAGGGCCTCGGCCGCGCGTGCGATGTCGCGGTCGTTGGCGCGCGAGAGACCGCACACCGTCGAGTCCTTGATCGCGTTGGCGATGGCCTTCACGGCCTCGAAGTCGCCGTTCGAACTGGCCGGAAAGCCGGCTTCGATGACGTCGACCCTGAGCCGCTCCAGCAGCTTGGCGATGCGCAATTTTTCGTCGCGCGTCATCGAGGCGCCGGGCGACTGTTCGCCATCGCGCAAGGTGGTGTCGAAAATAATGAGTTGGTCGGTCATCGTGGATCTCCTTGGTTCGTTCCCACCTTGCGCGTGCGGCTGGTGCCGGTGCGTCAGGCGACTTCAGCCACCGATTGTGCGCTGCGCGCGCCCCGGCCCCTGGCCCGCTGCACCCCCGACACGATCGCCTTCAGCGAGGCCGAGATCACGTTCGCATCGATGCCGACGCCGAACAGCGTCTGCGACTCGTCCACGCGCAGCTCGAGATAAGCCACCGACTTGGCGTCGGCGCCCGCGCCGATGGCGTGCTGGTGATAGTCCATGACGCGCACCGTGTGGCCGGTGGCCTGGCTCAGCGCCTGCGTGAAGGCGTCGATCGGGCCGTTGCCGCGTCCTTCGATGGCACGCGTTTCACCGTCCCACGGCAGGTCGCCGCGCAGCACCACGGTGGCCTCGGCGCCCTCGCCTTCTTCCTGGATCACGCGATGCTGCAAGGCCTTGGCGGTCTCGATGCCGTACTCGTTCACGAAGATCTGCCAAAGGTCGGCGGCGGTGAGCTCCTTGCCGCCCACGTCCATCACGCGCTGCACGACCTGCATGAATTCCATCTGCAGGCGGCGCGGCATCTCGAGGCCGTACTCGCTCTCGAGCAGGTAGGCCATGCCGCCCTTGCCCGACTGGCTGTTCACGCGGATCACGGCTTCGTAGCTGCGGCCCACGTCCTTCGGGTCGATGGGGAGGTACGGAACGTCCCAGATGTCGCCGTCCTTGCGCGCGGCGAACGCCTTCTTGATCGCGTCCTGGTGCGAGCCCGAGAACGAGGTGTAGACGAGGTCGCCGACATACGGATGGCGCGGGTGTACCGGGATCTGGTTGCAGTGCTCGACCGTGGCACGGATCTCGTCGATGTTCGAGAAGTCGAGTTCCGGCGAGACGCCCTGCGTGTAGAGGTTGAGCGCGACATTCACGAGGTCGAGGTTGCCGGTGCGCTCGCCGTTGCCGAAGAGGCAGCCTTCGATGCGCTCGGCGCCGGCCATCAAGGCCAGCTCACCAGCCGCGGTGCCGGTGCCGCGGTCGTTGTGCGGGTGCACGCACAGCACGATCGAGTCGCGGCGTGCGAGGTTGCGGTGCATCCACTCGATCATGTCCGCGAAGATGTTCGGCGTGGAATGCTCCACCGTGGTGGGCAGGTTGACGATGCACTTGCGCTCGGGCGTCGGTGCCCAGACTTCGGTGACCGCGTCGACCACGCGCTTGGAGAAGACCACGTCAGTGCCCGAGAACATCTCGGGCGAATACTGGAAGGTCCACTTCGTGTTCGGCTGCTTTGCGGCGAAGTCGTTGAACATGCGGGCATGGCTGCTCGCGAGTTCGACGATCTGGTCTTCGTCCATGCCGAGCACCACGCGGCGCATCACGGGGGCCACCGCGTTGTAGAGGTGGACGATGGCGCGCGGCGCACCTTGCAAGGCTTCGAAGGTGCGTTCGATGAGGTGATCGCGCGCCTGCGTGAGCACCTGGATCGTCACGTCGTCGGGAATGCGGTCTTCCTCAATGAGCTTGCGAACGAAATCGAATTCGACCTGCGACGCAGAGGGAAAGCCGACTTCGATTTCCTTGAAGCCGATGGCCACGAGGGTTTCGAACATGCGCATCTTGCGCGCGATGTCCATGGGTTCAACCAAGGCCTGGTTGCCATCGCGCAGGTCCGTCGACAGCCAGATCGGGGCCTTGGTCAGCACGGCATCGGGCCAGGTGCGGTCCTTGAGACCGATCGGGGCGAATGCGCGGTATTTGGCTTGAGGTTGCTTGAGCATGTCGATTTCTCTGTGATGGTTGGAACTCAACCAGCAACCCCAAAAGACAAACGGCCCGTTGCTGGTGCGAACGGGCCGTGATGAAGGATTAGCGCGTGCGCTACCGTCTCCGCCCGTGAGGGAGGGCTAGTAGGGCCAGCAGCGAAATCTTGGTCATGAGGGTTGCGAATGTAGCACAGCCTTCGCGGGCCTGTGAAGGCCCGGGGCTTCAGTTGTGCAGCCCCCGCTCGTCGGGCTCTTCGGTCGAGGTGCTGATCACGCTCACCGGCTGGCCCTTGGCCTTGCGCCACGCGTACACCACGTAGCCGCTCAGGCCATAGGCCACGAAGAGGCTGAACAGCACCGTCGGCGGATGGATGTTGATGACCGCGATGCCCAGCGCGATCAGCACGATCACGACAAAGGGCACGCTCTTCTTCATCTGGATGTCCTTGAAGCTGTAGAACGGCGCATTGGTCACCATGGTGAGGCCCGCGTACAGCGTGAAGGCGAAAGTGACCCAGGTGATCTGCGTCCACGAGAGGTACAGCACCTCGCCACCACGCTTGCCCCATTCGTTGACGAGCCAGATGAAGCCCGCCACGAGCGCCGCGGCCGCCGGCGACGGCAGGCCCTGAAACCAGCGCTTGTCGACCACGCCCGTGTTGACGTTGAAGCGCGCGAGCCGCAACGCGGCGCAGGCACAGTACACGAAGGCGGCGATCCAGCCCCAGCGTCCGAGGCCCTTGAGCGACCACTCGTAGGCAATGAGCGCGGGCGCGGCGCCGAACGACACCATGTCGGACAGCGAATCCATCTGCTCGCCGAACGCGCTCTGTGTGTTGGTCATGCGGGCCACGCGCCCATCGAGGCTGTCGAGCACCATCGCGGCGAAGACGCCGAGCGCGGCCAGGTCGAAGCGCGCGTTCATGGCCATCACGACCGAGTAGAAGCCGCCGAACAACGCCGCCAGCGTGAACAGGTTCGGCAGGATGTAGATGCCCTTGCGACGCTTGCGTGGCTGCGCGTCGTCGGGGACGGTGTCGTCATGCATTGAATTGGCCTCCGTCCCTCGTGGGAACTGCCCGGTCAGCTATCCATTCGATAGCATCTTGGTCTGTGAATCGCATGCTTCGCAGTGTAGTTCAGGGGACCTGTGCGCTCCCCTTCAAACAAAAGGGCCACCGCGACGGGTGGCCCTCCGAAACAGGGTGCCGAAGCACCCCGTTGGCTCTTGCCTCTGAAGATCAGTTGCGGGTCTGGTCGACCAGCTTGTTCTTCTTGATCCAGGGCATCATCGCGCGCAGCTTTTCGCCGACGACTTCGATCTGATGCTCAGCGTTCAGGCGACGGCGGCTGATCAGCACCGGCTGGCCGGCAGCGGCTTCGAGCACGAAGCTCTTGGCGTATTCGCCGGTCTGGATGTCCTGCAGGACCTTCTTCATGGCCTTCTTGGTCTCGTCGGTCACGATGCGCGGGCCCGTGACGTACTCGCCGTATTCGGCGTTGTTCGAGATCGAGTAGTTCATGTTGGCGATGCCGCCTTCGTAGATCAGGTCGACGATCAGCTTCAGCTCGTGCAGGCATTCGAAGTACGCCATTTCGGGCGCGTAGCCGGCTTCCACCAGCGTTTCGAAACCAGCCTTGATCAGCTCGACCGTGCCGCCGCACAGAACCGCTTGCTCGCCGAACAGGTCGGTCTCGGTTTCTTCGCGGAAGTTGGTCTCGATGATGCCGGCCTTGCCGCCGCCGTTGGCGGTGGCGTAGCTCAGCGCGAGGTCACGCGCCTTGCCGCTCTTGTCCTGGTGCACCGCGATCAGGTGCGGCACGCCGCCACCTTGCGTGTACGTGCCGCGCACGGTGTGACCCGGAGCCTTGGGAGCGACCATCCACACGTCGAGGTCGGCGCGCGGCTGCACGAAACCGTAGTGCACGTTGAAGCCGTGCGCGAAGACGAGCGAAGCGCCTTCCTTGATGTTCGGGGCCACGTCGTTCTTGTAGACGGCGGCGATCTGCTCGTCGGGCAGCAGGATCATGACGACGTCGGCCGACTTCACGGCGTCAGCGACTTCAGCGACCTGCAGGCCGGCCTTGCCGACCTTGTCCCACGAAGCGCCGCCCTTGCGCAGGCCGACCACGACCTTGACGCCGCTGTCGTTCAGGTTCTGCGCGTGTGCGTGACCTTGCGAGCCGTAGCCGATGATGGCAACCGTCTTGCCCTTGATCAGGCTGAGGTCCGCGTCCTTGTCGTAATAAACCTTCATGATGTTCTCCAGATAGATAAGCGAGTTGCAGTGTGTTGTTGTGCCGTTCGTCCTGAGCCTGTCGAAGGGCTCAATGCAGTCCCCGCTCGCGCGGAGGCTTCGACAAGCTCAGCCCGAACGGGCAGCGACTGAGCTCCGAATCATGGTGTCAGACCCGCAGGATGCGTTCGCCGCGCCCGATGCCGCTGGCGCCGGTACGCACCGTCTCGAGGATGGCGCCACGGTCGATCGCTTCCAGGAAAGCGTCGTTCTTGCCGTGGTCGCCAGTCAGCTCGATGGTGTAGCTCTTGTCGGTCACGTCGATGATGCGGCCACGGAAGATTTCCGCCATGCGCATCATTTCCTCGCGTTCCTTGCCCACCGCACGCACCTTCACCATCATGAGCTCGCGCTCGGTGTAGGCGCCTTCGGTCAGGTCGACCACCTTCACGACCTCGATGAGGCGATTCAGGTGCTTGGTGATCTGCTCGATCACGTCGTCCGAGCCGTTGGTGACGATGGTCATGCGCGAGAGGCTTGCGTCCTCGGTCGGCGCCACGGTCAGCGATTCGATGTTGTAGCCACGGGCCGAGAACAGGCCCACCACGCGGGAAAGAGCACCCGGCTCGTTTTCCAGCAGCACTGCAATGATGTGTTTCATGTTGGCGTGACTCCTCTTTTCGCCTACGCGGAAGCTTTCGCTTTCGCCGCCCTCCCCCGTGCACGGTAATGCGCGGGCTTGGCGGGCAATAGATTCGTCAGTAAAGGTTGAACGAACGAATGTTCCGGATCAGAGATCTTCGGAACCCAGCAGCATCTCGGTGATGCCCATGCCGGCCTTGACCATCGGGAACACGTTCTCGGTGGGGTCGGTACGGAAATCCATGAACACCGTGCGGTCCTTGAGCTTGCGCGCCTCGCGCAGCGCCGGCTCCACGTCTTGTGGACGCTCGATTAGCATGCCGACGTGGCCATAGGCCTCGGCAAGCTTCACGAAGTTGGGCAGCGCATCCATGTAGCTGTGGCTGTAGCGGCCGGAGTATTCGATCTCCTGCCACTGGCGCACCATGCCCAGGTAGCGGTTGTTGAGCGAGCAGATCTTGATCGGCGTGTTGTACTGCAGGCAGGTCGAGAGCTCCTGGATGCACATCTGCACCGAGCCTTCGCCGGTGATGGTGAACACTTCCGAGTCTGGCTTGGCGAGCTTGATGCCCATGGCGTAGGGAATGCCCACGCCCATGGTGCCCAGGCCGCCCGAATTGATCCAGCGGCGCGGCTCGTCGAAGCGGTAGTACTGGGCGGCCCACATCTGGTGCTGGCCGACGTCCGACGTGATGTACGTGTCGGCGTCCTTGGTCATGTTCCAGAGGGTCTCGACCACGAACTGCGGCTTGATCACGTCCTTGTTGTCGCGGTCGTACTTGAGGCAGTCGCGCGAGCGCCAGCTTTCGATGGTCTTCCACCAGTCGGCCAGCGCGCCGGCGTCGGGCTTGGTGGTGCTCTCGCGGATCATCGAGATGAGCTCGGTGAGCACGTCCTTCACGTCGCCGACGATCGGGATGTCAACCTTCACGCGCTTGGAGATGCTCGACGGGTCGATGTCGACGTGGATGATCTTGCGTTCGTTCTGCGCGAAGTGCTTCGGGTTGCCGATCACGCGGTCGTCGAAGCGCGCGCCCACGGCCAGCAGCACGTCGCAGTTCTGCATCGCGTTGTTGGCTTCGATGGTGCCGTGCATGCCCAGCATGCCCAGGAACTTGCGGTCGCTCGCCGGGTAGGCGCCCAGGCCCATCAGCGTGTTCGTGACGGGGTACCCCAGCATGTCGACCAGCGTGCGCAGTTCGTTCGTGGCGTTGCCCAGGAGCACGCCGCCGCCGGTGTAGATGTAGGGGCGCTTGGCCGCCAGCAGCAGTTGCAGCGCCTTGCGGATCTGCCCGCCGTGGCCCTTGCGCACCGGGTTGTACGAGCGCATCTCGACCTTGTCGGGATAGCCGCTGTACGGAATCTTCTTGAAGGACACGTCCTTCGGCACGTCCACCACCACGGGGCCGGGACGGCCGCTGCGTGCGATGTGGAAGGCCTTCTTCATCGTCATGGCCAGATCCTTCGGATCCTTGACGAGGAAGTTGTGCTTGACGATGGGACGCGTGATGCCGACCGTGTCGCATTCCTGGAAGGCGTCCAGGCCGATCGCGGCCGTCGGCACCTGGCCGGAAATGATCACCATCGGGATCGAGTCCATGTACGCCGTCGCGATGCCGGTGACCGCATTGGTCAGGCCGGGACCGGAAGTGACCAGTGCCACGCCGACTTCGCCGGTGGCGCGCGCATAGCCGTCGGCTGCGTGCACGGCGGCCTGCTCGTGGCGCACCAGCACATGCTGGATGGTGTCCTGCTTGTAGAACGCGTCGTAGATGTAGAGAACCGCGCCGCCCGGGTAGCCCCAGATGTACTGGACGCCTTCGGCCTGCAGTGCCTTGACCAGCACTTCAGCGCCCATGAGTTCTTGCGTGGTGTTGCCGGCGCCAGAGGACGCGGCTGCTGCGGAAGCGAGTTCCGCCTTCGAGATTTCCATGATCAACCTTTGTGTTTTTTCGGGAACGAAAAACCTTGGGTGCCCCTTGCCAGCCCTTGTGGGGCCGCGCCAGGACTTGAGGCCAAAGCCATGAGCGGACTGATGTTCCGCCGGACCGTGACCCGTTTGCCTTTTGACTTGCAAGGCGGATTATGACACTACCAGCGCGTTCAGACTCGCTTCAGGTGCCCTGTCTTGGCACAAAGGCATAATCCGCGGCATAAAAACATGAGCGTTCGCCAAACATCCTCCCCACGCGGCGCGCCCCGCCGCCCCCTCTCATTTGGCTACTGAACACGAACTCTCCGACTTCCTGAAAAACGTCGAACGACGGGCCTTCAAGCGCTCGGTCTATCACGTGCGGGACGAAGAAGCGGCCTTGGACATCGTGCAGGACAGCATGATGAAGCTGGCCCAGCACTACGGCGACAAGCCTGCCGAGGAACTGCCGATGCTGTTCCAGCGCATCCTGTCGAACTGCACGCTCGACTGGTTCCGCCGCCAGAAGACCCGCCGCGCCCTTTTTTCCAACCTGAGCGACTTCGAACCGGCCGACAACGGCGAGGATTTCGACCTGCTGGAGAACTTTGTCTCGCCAACCGACTCCAGGGAATCGGAGAGCGCCGAAGACACCACCCGCCGCAGCCAGGTCTTTCACGAAATAGAAGAACAGATCGCGGCTTTGCCCGGCCGTCAACGCGAGGCTTTCCTGATGCGTTACTGGGAGGAAATGGACGTCGCAGAGACGGCCGCCGCAATGGGCTGCTCCGAGGGCAGCGTCAAAACCCATTGTTCGCGAGCTGTCCACGCTCTGAGCAAGGCGCTCAAGGCCAAGGGAATATCGCTATGAACACTAAGGTTCCAACCTCTCAATCCAGCGCAGCAGAAGACCGCTTCGGCCAACGGCTGGCGGCCCGGCTGTCGGACGGCAATCAAGCGTTGCCGCACGACATCAGCGAGCGTCTGCGCGTTGCCCGTTCGCAGGCCGTGGCCGCGCGCAAGCAGGCGCCGCAGCTGCGCACGGCGCCCGTCGCGGTCCAGTCGGGCCACACGGTCACGCTGGGCGGCAGCTGGTGGACGCGCATCGGTTCCGTGGTACCTCTCATCGCCCTGGTGGCCGGCCTGATCACCATCAGCGTGCTGCAGGACGACGACCGCGCCAGCGAACTCGCCGAGGTCGACTCGGCCCTGTTGACGGGCGACCTGCCGCCCGCCGCCTACACCGATCCCGGCTTCGCCCAATTCCTGAAGTCCGACAGCGCCTCCGACTGAACACCTTGCCCGACCGAATGCGACGCCGCTCCGTTTCCCGTGCGAAAGCCCTGCTTCCGTTGCGCCCGCTCCCGGCGGGCGCCGTCGTTTGGGCGGGTGCGCTGGCAGCCGCTGCCTTCGGCCTGACGCTGGCCGATGCACAGACGCTGCCCGAAACCGCCAAGCCCGCCACGCACGCCGCAGCCACCAATGGCGCGGCAAGCCCCAAGGCCGTTGCCACGACCAAGCCCCTGTGGAACGAACTGAGCAACGAGCAGCAGCACGCCCTGAAGCCGCTGGCTTCGCACTGGAACACGCTGAACGCCGGCCAAAAGCGCAAGTGGCTGGCCTTGTCGCGCAACTACGCGAACATGCCCGCCGACGACCAGGTCACGCTGCACAGCCGCATGATCGAATGGGCGGCGCTGAGCAACCAGCAGCGCGCCCAGGCCCGCCTGAATTTCGCCGAGGTCAAGCGCTTGCCTGCCGACGAGCGCAAGCTCAAGTGGGAGCAGTACCAGGCGCTGAGCGAAGAAGAAAAACGCAAGCTCGCCGAGAGTGCCCCGCCCAAGCCCCGCGGCGCCGCCCTGCCGGTGCGCCCGGTCTCGTCGCAGAAGCTCGTGCCCGTGCCGGCCGTCACGCCGCCCGGGCAGCACACGCCCCGGATCGTGCCGGCCACGCCGCCCACGCCCGTGCTGCCGCCGGCGGCCATCGTGGTGAGTTCGCCGGCGACGCCCCCTGCCGCCGCGGAACGCCCCGCAGTGCCGGCCAGCACCGTGGTCGCCCCGGCGGCGTCGGCGCCGAGCAGCCTCACGCCGCCGCCGGTGCCCGCCGAGGCCCAGGTGCCAGCGCCGTCCGCGGCCACGGCGCCTGCGGCCTCGTCCTCCGCCCCCTGACCGAAGGTTTCGATGGTTTCCAGTTCGCCCGAGGCCTCGGGACCCGGCCAATCGGCCTCGCCCTCTTTATCCACCCCCAACGCTCCCGCGGTGCCTGGCCTGTGGCGGCGCATGGCCTGCTGGCTCTATGAGGGCATGCTGCTGTTCGCGGTCGTGTTCGTGTCCGGCTGGCTGTTCAGCACGCTGGGCCAGATGCGCGACGCCATGGACGAACGGCGGCACCTGCTGCAGGCCTTCCTCTTCGTGGTGTTCGGCGTCTACTTCGTCTGGTTCTGGGCCAAGGGCCAGACGCTGGCCATGAAGACCTGGAACATCCGCATCGTCGACCGCCACGGCCGGCCCGTCAGCCAGGGCCGCGCCCTGGCGCGCTACCTGCTGAGCTGGGTCTGGTTCCTGCCGCCGCTGGCCGCCATCGCCCCGTTCAAGCTGTCGGGCGGCGAGTCGACCGTCCTGATCTTCGGCTGGGTCGCCATCTGGGCGCTGCTGGCCCGTTTTCACCCCGAGCGCCAGTTCTGGCACGACGCCTGGGCCGGTACGCGGCTCATCACCTCCAAGCCGATGAGCCGCCAATGAGTGCCCTGCCCGACCCCGCCGTGAATCCGCAGAAGGCCCGCAAGGGCTTCGAGCGCGTCTGGCATGCCACCCTGATCTCGCTGCACGGCCTGCGCGCCGGCTGGAGCGAGCCGGCGTTCCGCCAGGAAGCCATCCTGTCGATGCTGATGATCCCGGCCGCCTTCTGGCTCGGGCGCAGCTGGGTCGAGGTGGCGCTGCTCGCCGGCAGTGCCATCCTGGTGATGATCGTGGAGCTGCTCAATACGGCGGTGGAAGCCGCCATCGACCGCATCGGCCCCGAATGGCACGACCTCTCCAAGCGCGCGAAGGACATGGGCAGCGCCGCCGTCCTGCTGTCGCTCACGCTGTGCGGCGGCATCTGGGCCGCGGCCCTGTGGCAACGCTTCGTGTCATGAGCAGGTCCGCCGCCTGCGGCATGATCGCAGGATGACCCCTGAATTTTCGATTTGCGTGTATTGCGGCTCGCGCCCCGGCGAGCGCCCCGAGTTTTCCCAGGCCGCCCAGGCCGTGGGCCAGTGGATCGGCAGCCACGGCGGCCAGCTCGTCTACGGCGGTGGCCGCACAGGCCTGATGGGCACGGTGGCCGAGGCCACCCGCCAGGCCGGCGGCCGCGTCGTCGGCATCATCCCCAAGGCCCTGGTCGACAAGGAGCTGGCCAACCCCCTGTGCGACGAGCTGCACGTGGTCGACACCATGCACGAGCGCAAGGCCATGATGGGCGAACGCGCCGACGCCTTCCTCGCGATGGCGGGCGGCATCGGCACCTTTGAAGAACTGTTCGAGATCTGGACCTGGCGCCAGCTCGGCTACCACGACAAGCCGACCGGCATCCTCAACACCGCCGGCTACTACGACGGCCTGCTGAGCTTCCTGGCGCACAGCGTGCGCGAGGGCTTCATGGGCGAATGGCAGATGGACCTGGTGCGCACCGGCACCGACGTGCCTGAGCTGCTGACCGCGCTGCGCGCCGAAGTCCCCCTGCACCCCCGCGACGACAAGCTCTCAGAAAACCTCTGACCCGAAAACCCCAAAAGCCTCGGGGTCCCATTCCAGCGAACACCGCGGAACCGGCTTTGCCGGGCCGCAGGTGTTGCCCCCGGCAGGGGGTTGGCGAAGCGACACGAAGTGCGCGAAGCCTGGGGGCGAGCTCTAGACTGCGTTTTCGTTTTCTTCGCCGGTGCGGATGCGCACGATGCGCTCCACCTCGGTCACGAAGATCTTGCCGTCGCCGATCTTGCCGGTGCGCGCCGAGCTCACGATGGCCTCGATGCAGCGCTCCACGTCGCTCTCGTTGACGACCACTTCGACCTTCATCTTGGGCAGGAAGTCGACCACGTACTCCGCGCCGCGGTACAGCTCGGTGTGGCCCTTCTGGCGGCCGAAGCCCTTGACCTCGGTCACCGTGAGGCCGGTGACACCCACCTCGGCGAGGGCTTCGCGCACGTCCTCGAGCTTGAAGGGTTTGACGATGGCGGTGATCTGCTTCATGGTTTTTGTGCTCCGGCGGTTTCGTTGAACTTGCTGGTGATAGGGTAACGCCAATCCTTGCCGAAGCTTCGGTGGGTGACCCGGATGCCTACGGGCGCCTGGCGCCGCTTGTATTCGTTGATCCTGATGAGCCGCGCAACCCGCTCGACCACCGCGCGGTCGTAGCCCGCGGCAATGATCTCGTCGATGCCTTCATCGTCCTGCATGTAGCGTGCCAGGATGCCGTCCAGCACGTCGTAGGGCGGCAGGCTGTCCTGGTCGGTCTGGTCGGGGCGCAGTTCGGCGCTCGGGGGCCGCGTGATGATGCGCTCGGGAATCGGCGCCGCGCCGGTGCCATAGGGGTCGTGGGCATTGCGCCAGCGCGCCAGCGCGAACACCGTGGTCTTGAGCAGGTCCTTGATGACCGCAAAGCCGCCCGCCATGTCGCCGTAGAGCGTGCAGTAGCCGGTGGCCATCTCGCTCTTGTTGCCGGTGGTCAGCACGATGGCGCCGAACTTGTTCGACAGCCCCATCAGCAGTGTGCCGCGGATGCGGGCCTGGATGTTCTCCTCGGCCGTGTCTTCCGGCCGGCCCGCGAACTCCCCGGCCAGCGCGGCCTTGAAGGACTCGAAGGTGTGCTTGATCGAAATCTCGTCGTAGCGCACGCCCAGCCGGCCGGCCATGTCCCGCGCGTCGATCCAGCTGATGTCGGCCGTGTAGGGCGACGGCATCATCACCGCGCGGACCTTGTCCTTGCCCAGCGCGTCCACCGCGATCGCGAGCACCAGTGCCGAGTCGATGCCGCCCGACAGCCCCAGGATCGCGCCCGGAAAACCGTTCTTGCCGACGTAGTCGCGCACACCGAGCACCAGCGCGTCCCACAGCTGCGCCTCGGCGTCGCGCGGCGCGGCGATGGCCGACGGATCGGCCACGACGGCGACGCCGCCCTGCGCCCCGCGCGCGAGCTCCATGAAGACCAGCCGCTCGCGAAAGCTCTCGGCCTGCGCGGCCAGCGCGCCGTCGGCCTGCAGCGCGAACGAGGCGCCGTCGAACACCACCTCGTCCTGCCCGCCCACCAGGTGCGCGTAGACCAGCGGCAGCCCCACGGCGCGTGCGCGGTCGGCCATGCGCGCCACGCGCTCGCCTTCCTTGCCCACGTGGTACGGCGAGGCGTTGATCACCGCCAGCACCTCGGCGCCGCCGGCGCGCGCCAGCTCGGCCGGTGCGTCGAACCAGGCGTCCTCGCAGATCAGCAGCCCGACCGACACGCCGCCCGCCTCGAACACGCAGGTGCCCTGCCCCGGCGTGAAGTAGCGGCGCTCGTCGAACACCTGGTAGTTCGGCAGTTCGCGCTTGGCGTAGGTCTCGAGGATGCGGCCTTCCTTGAGCACGCTGGCCGCGTTGTGGCGCAACTGCACGGCCACAGATCGGCTGCGCAGGCTGCCGCCGCTGGGATGCCCCACCACCACGACCATGTCTTTGAGGTCGGCCAGCGCGGCGGCGATGCCTTTCACGGCATCATCACAGGCTTCGGTGAAGGCGGGACGGAGGAACAGGTCTTCCGCCGCGTAGCCGGCAATCGAGAGTTCGGGTGTCAGCAGAAGGCGCGCGCCTTGCGCGTAGGCCTCGCGTGCGGCGCCGACGATCTTCTGCGCATTGCCGACGAGGTCGCCCACCACAAAATTGAGTTGCGCGATGGCGAGCTTGAGCGTCATACAGAAGGAAGAAAAAGGCTTGAACGATTATGTCATTCGGGTTCTGGCGTCGCCGTCGGACATCGACCCGCAAGCCTGGAACGCCCTGCTCGCCGCGCAGCCCGAGCCCTCGCCCTTCATGCGCCACGAATACCTCGCGGCGATGCACGACAGCGGCAGCGCCTCGCCCGAGCGCGGATGGACACCGCAGTTCGTCACGCTGTGGCGCGGCGAGGTGCTCGAAGCCGCCTGCGCGCTCTACCTCAAGGACCATTCCTATGGCGAGTACGTGTTCGACTGGGCCTGGGCCAACGCCTACGAACAGCACGGGCTGGCCTACTACCCGAAGGCCGTGGTGGCAGCGCCCTTCACGCCCGTGCCCGGCGCCCGGCTGCTGGCACGCGACGCGCCAAGCCGCACGCTGCTGGTGCAGGCGCTGGTGGCGGTCTGCAAGGAACAGGAACTTTCGTCTTTGCATCTGCTGTTCGGCGCCGACGCCGACATCGCCGCGTGCACCGAAGCCGGGCTCATGCAGCGCCATACGGTGCAGTTTCACTGGACGAACGTGGCCCCCACGCTCGGCACTGACGTGTCCTCGCTGCCCCCCGAGGGGGCGCGTTTCGCCTTGGGGCGGCCCGGCGGCGAAACCGAACCCGGCTACACCAACTTCGACGCCTTCCTCGCCAGCCTCTCGCACGACAAGCGCAAGAAGATCCGCCAGGAGCGCCGCAAGGTCGCCGAGGCCGGCGTCAGCTTCCGCTGGTCGCGCGGCACCGACATCGCCGCCGCCGACTGGGATTTCTTCTATCGCTGCTACGAACGCACCTACCGCGAGCACGGCAACCCGCCCTACCTCACGCGCGATTTCTTCCAGCGCATGGCCGACACGCTGCCCGAGGCGTGGTTGCTGTTCGTCGCAGAGCGCGACGGGCACCCCATCGCGACCAGCCTGATCGCGCTCTCCACCGACAAGGCGCAACCGCTGGTGGCCTACGGCCGCTACTGGGGCGCGCTGGAGCGCGTCGACTGCCTGCACTTCGAGGCCTGCTACTACCAGCCCATCGCCTGGTGCATCGCGCACGGCGCGGGGCGTTTCGAAGGCGGCGCGCAGGGCGAGCACAAGATGGCCCGCGCGCTGATGCCGGTGCGCACCACCAGCGCCCACTGGCTCGCCCACCCGTCGTTCGCCGATGCCGTTGAGCGCTTCCTCGAGCGCGAAGGTGCCGGCATCGAGAACTACCTGGACCACCTCGGCGAGCGCAGCCCGTTCAAGGCGACCTGATCGGTGCGGGAGCGCCGGGGGCTGCTATAAAGCCGCCCGGCACTCAAACAACCACACACAACACACAGGGAGCACCGATGCCATTCGTCGGACTGGGACTGCACATCCTCATCGCGCTGTACTTCGCCGTGCATGCCATGCGCCACGGCAAGCAGATGTACTGGCTCATCATCCTCTTCAGCTTTCCGCTGCTCGGCAGCATCGTGTACTTCGTGGTCGAGTACCTGCCGGCCTCGCGCATGCAGCGCACCGCGGGCAAGGTGGCGAACGCGGCCATCGGCTTCATCGACCCCGAGCGCGAATACCGCGCCGCTGCCGACGCCTACGACCTCGCGCCCACGGCGCAGAACAAGCTGCGCCTGGCCAAGGCCGCGCTGGACCGCGGCCAGGCGGCCGACGCCGTCGGGCACTACCGCGACGCACTGAAAGGCCCCTTCGCCTCCGACCCCGAACTGCAGTTTGGCCTGGCCAGCGCGCTGGTCGCCGAAGGCAGCCCGGCCTCGGCCCGCGAAGCCTCGCAGGCACTGCAGAGCCTGCGTGCCACGCGCGATGACTACCGCAAGGACGAGGTCGCCGTGCTGAACGCCCGCGCGCTGGCCGCCGAGGGCCGCACGCCGGAAGCGCGCGAAGCCTTCGAGACTGCGCTGAGCACCTACAACACGGTGGAAACGCGCGCCCGCTACATCGCGTGGCTGGCGCAGCAAGGCGACACCGCCGGTGCGCAGCGCCATTGGAACGAGCTGCGGCAGGCGGCGCGCCACTGGAACGCGCATGCGCGAGGCGTCAACCGCGAGTGGATGCGGCTGGCCGTGGATGCGGTCCGGGGCTGACGGCCCGGAGCATCCAGGCCGTTTCTTTCAAACGAAAGAAATTACTTCTTGTACGCGGCGATGCCGTCGAGAACTTCCTTCTTGGCGGCGTCGATGCCTTCCCAGCCCAGCACCTTGACCCACTTGCCGGCTTCCAGGTCCTTGTAGTGCTCGAAGAAGTGGCTGATGGCCTTCAGGCGCATCGGGTTCACGTCGTCGACCGACTTCCAGTGGCTGTAGATCGGCAGCACCTTGTCGGTGGGCACGGCCAGCACCTTGCCGTCGACGCCGGCTTCGTCTTCCATCATCAGGATGCCCAGGGGGCGGCAGGGCACGACCACGCCCGGCAGCAGCGGGTACGGGGCGATCACCAGCACGTCGACCGGGTCGCCGTCGCCCGACAGGGTCTGCGGCACGTAGCCGTAGTTGGCGGGGTAGTACATGGCCGTCGTCATGAAGCGGTCCACGAAGATCGCGCCCGATTCCTTGTCGACTTCGTACTTGATCGGGTCGGCGTTCATCGGGATTTCGATCACGACATTGAAGGCGTCGGGGACGTTCTTGCCGGGGGAGACTTTGTCGAAGGACATGACGTTTTTCGAGTAGTTGAAAAGTATGAGACGGATGGGGACAAACCCGGAGTTTACTTTCCGTGTCACGGGCCGGTCGCACGCGTGTGTGTTTTTGCCTGTAAATTGCAAGCGTTGGCCAATCGGCTCCGCACCTCCGGTGCAGTGAGCTTCGAGGAAGCAACGCGGCGGAGAACATGGTCCCGTACGCGTTGCGCGCAGGGCCCAGGCTGTCCGTCTCCACAAGTCACAACGAACGAATGGAGAAGCAAAGCATGAGCGGCAACACCCCCCTGATTCTTGCCATCGTCTGCGGCCTGGTGGCCGTAGGCTACGGTTTCTGGGCCCGAAGTTGGATTCTCGCCAAGGACCCGGGCAACGCCCGGATGCAGGAAATCGCCGCGGCCATCCAGGCCGGCGCCTCGGCCTACCTCGCCAAGCAGTACACCACCATCGCGGTGGTGGGCGTGGTGCTCGCGGTGCTCATCGCCCTCTTCCTCGACCTGACCACGGCCGTCGGCTTCGTGGTCGGCGCGGTGCTCTCGGGCGCCTGCGGCTTCATCGGCATGAACGTGTCGGTGCGCGCCAACGTGCGCACCGCGCAAGCCGCGACCAAGGGCATCGGCCCGGCGCTCGACGTGGCATTTCGCGGCGGCGCCATCACCGGCATGCTGGTGGTGGGCCTGGGCCTGCTGGGCGTGACGGGCTTCTACTGGTTCCTGGCCGGCAGCGCGCCGAAGGCGGACCACAGCCTTGCAGCCATCCTCAATCCGCTGATCGGCTTTGCCTTCGGCTCCTCGCTGATCTCGATCTTTGCGCGCCTGGGCGGCGGCATCTTCACCAAGGGCGCTGACGTCGGCGCCGACCTGGTGGGCAAGGTCGAAGCCGGCATTCCGGAAGACGACCCACGCAACCCGGCGGTGATCGCCGACAACGTGGGCGACAACGTCGGCGACTGCGCCGGCATGGCGGCCGACCTGTTCGAGACCTACGCGGTGACGCTCATCGCCACCATGGTGCTGGGCGCGCTGATGGTCACGGCGGCGCCGCTGGACGCGGTGCTGTACCCGCTGGCGCTGGGCGGCGTGTCGATCATCGCGTCGATCATCGGCTGCTTCTTCGTGAAGGCCTCGCCGGGCATGGTCAACGTGATGCCGGCGCTCTACAAGGGCCTGGCGGTGGCGGGCATCCTGTCGCTGATCGCGTTCTGGTTCGTCACGAGCTGGATCATTCCGGACAACGCCATTGCCGCGAGCGGCAGCCAGCTGAAGCTGTTCGGCGCCTGCTTCGTGGGCCTGGCGCTCACGGCCGCGCTGGTGTGGGTCACCGAGTACTACACCGGCACGCAGTACAAGCCCGTGCAGCACATCGCGCAAGCGTCGACCACCGGCCACGGCACCAACATCATCGCGGGCCTGGGCGTGTCGATGCGTTCGACGGCATGGCCGGTGATCTTCGTGTGCATCGCGATCCTGGCCTCCTACGCCCTCGCGGGCCTGTACGGCATCGCGGTGGCCGCGACGTCGATGCTGAGCATGGCCGGCATCGTGGTGGCGCTGGACGCCTACGGCCCCATCACCGACAACGCCGGCGGCATCGCCGAGATGAGCGAGTTGCCCGCCAGCGTGCGCGACATCACCGACCCGCTGGACGCGGTGGGCAACACCACCAAGGCCGTGACCAAGGGCTACGCGATCGGCTCGGCCGGCCTGGCCTCGCTGGTGCTCTTTGCCGACTACACCCACAAGCTGGAGAGCTTCGGGCTGAACATCAGCTTCAACCTGAGCGACCCGATGGTGATCGTGGGCCTGTTCATCGGCGGCCTGATCCCCTACCTCTTCGGCGCGATGGCCATGGAGGCCGTGGGCCGCGCGGCCGGTGCGGTGGTGGAAGAAGTGCGCCGCCAGTTCCGCGAGATCCCCGGCATCATGGAAGGCACCGGCAAGCCCGAGTACGGCAAGGCCGTGGGCATGCTGACCGGCGCGGCCATCAAGGAAATGATGATCCCGTCGCTGCTGCCGGTGGTGGTGCCGATCCTGGTCGGCCTGGTACTGGGACCGAAGGCGCTGGGCGGCCTGCTGATGGGCACCATCGTCACCGGCCTGTTCGTCGCCATCAGCATGTGCACGGGCGGCGGCGCCTGGGACAACGCCAAGAAGTACATCGAAGACGGCCACCACGGCGGCAAGGGCTCCGAGGCGCACAAGGCGGCCGTCACCGGCGACACCGTGGGTGACCCCTACAAGGACACGGCCGGCCCGGCGGTGAACCCGCTGATCAAGATCATCAACATCGTGGCGCTGCTGATCGTGCCGCTGGTGGTCAAGTTCCACGCCGGCGATGCGGCAGCGGCCGTGCCGACCAAGGTCGAGACGCCGCCTGCAGCCACGGCCCCCGCCGCGATGGCGCCGGCGGCCACGCCGGCCGCCACCCTCGCCTCGGCGGCCGTCGGGGCCACCGAAGCCGCCGCCGTGAAGGTCGAGAACGGCATCGTGAAGTTCTACTTCGCGAGCGCCAGCGCCGAGGTCGCGCCCAACGCCAAGGAAGCGCTGTCCGATGTCATCAAAGCCGTGCAGAGCGGCAGCACCGTATTGGTGAGCGGCTACCACGACGCCAGCGGCGACGCAGCCAAGAACGCCGAGCTGGCCAAGCAGCGCGCCATGGCCGTGCGCGACGCCATCAAGGCGGCGGGCGCGCCCGAAGACAAGATCGAACTCGCCAAGCCCGAGCAGTCGCAGGCCGACGGCCCGGCTTCGGAAGCGCGCCGCGTCGAAGTGAAAGTGAAGTCCTGACATGCCCACGCCCGCCCGGCTCGAAGCCTTCATTGCCGCCGTCGAAGGCGGCGCGCATGCGCAGGTCATCGAAGATTTCTACACCGAAGACGCCACGATGCGCGAGAACCAGGCCGAGCCGCGGCGCGGGCGCAGCACGCTCGTTGCGCAGGAAAGCGCCGTGCTCGCGCGCACCGAGTCGGTGGCATCGACCTGCGTGCGGCCGGTGCTGGTGAACGGCGACCACGTCGGCATCCACTGGATCTTCGAGTTCACGTTCAAGGGCGGCGGCCGCATGCGCATGGAAGAGATCGCCTGGCAGCGCTGGGACGGCGAGCGCATCACCGAAGAACAGTTCTTCTACGACCCGGCGCAGCGCAAGCCGGGCTGAGGATGCCCCGCCCGGACCGCGCGATCCGGGCTGGTTTTATGCAACATTTTCGATGTAACATTGAAACTGTCACATGAACGCATCCATCGCCACACCCGATTCCACGGCCCCGCAGGACCTCTCCATCGAGGCCCTGGCGGCGCGCACGGGTGTCACGGTGCGCAACATCCGCGCCTACACCACGGGCGGCCTGCTGCCGCCGCCGCGGCTGCAGGGCCGGCTCGGCCTGTACGGCCCCGACCATATCCAGCGCCTGGCGCTGATCCGCGAACTGCGCGAACAGGGCTTCGGCATCGAGGCGATCCGCCGCATCTTCACGCGCGCGCCGGCCTCCACCTGGCCCGACCTGCTGGCCGTGGCCCGCTCGGTGTCGGGCAGCCTGTTCGCCGAAGAAACGCCCGTGGTGGTGTCAGCCCAGGCGCTGGCCACCAAATGGCAGGGCCAGATGACGCCCGCCCTGCTCGGCCGCGCCACCCGCGCCGGCCTCATGCGCGAACTGCCCGACGGCCAGGTGCAGGTGCTGAGCCCGGCGCTCGGCCAGGTCGCCGAACAGCTGGCCGCGCTGGGCCTGCCGCTCGAAGCGGTCATCGGCATGCAGGAAACCATGGTGCGCACGCTGCGCACCGTGGCGCGGCGCTGGCTGCGCACGCTGGCCGACAGCCTGCTTTCCGGCGACACCCTCGATGCCGGCCGCGCCGCGCAGCTGCTCGAGAAAGCACGGCCGCTGGCCACCGGGGCGGTGCAGGCCGCCTTTCCCGTGATCCTGCAGCAGGAGCTCGACGCCCTGCTGCACAAGACCGCCTGATGCCGATGACACGACCTCGCCTCGCCCTTCTTCCGTCCCTGCTGCTCTTGCCGGCCTTCATCGGCGGCGCGGCTTTTGCGCAGCAGCAGGCCCGCGGCGACACCACCTCCACGCTGGCGCTGAGCTTCGACGCCGCGCGCCAGCGCATGGTCGAGCGCTCCGACAAGCTGGCCGCCGCGCGCATCGCCGTCGAGGCCAAGGAGCTGCAGAGCGAGGGCGTCAAGCGCCTGGGCGGTCCGGTGGTCAGCATCTCGGGGCTGGCCTATGCGTACAACGCGAACCTGAACCTCGACCTCGACCCGCTCAACCAGAAGCTCGGCCAGATCGGCTCGTCGCTGCCGCCGTCGATCCAGAGCTTCGTCTCGCGCGTGCCGATTCCGCAGCTGCCCAACAGCTACACGCTGAACCGCCACGACACCGGCGCCAACGCCTCGGTGTCGGCCGTGTGGCCGCTCTACCTGGGTGGCGCGACCGACGCGGTGCGCGGCTTTGTCTCGGCGCAGGCGCGCGAAGCCCAGGCCGACGCCGAACAGGCCGGCCACGAGGTCGACACGCTGCTGGTGCAGCGCTACTTCGGCGCCCAGCTCGCGCAGCGCGCGGCCACGCTGCGCCTGCAGGCCGAGCGCACCATCGCCCAGCACGACGCGGCGGCGCAGAAGATGCTCGCCGCCGGCGTCATTTCCCGCGTCGAACGGCTGCAGGCCAGCGCCGCGTACGAAGAAGCGCGCCGCAATGCCCGCAAGGCCGAGAACGACGCCGCACTGGCCGGCGTGGCCCTGGCGCGCACGGTGCGCGCCGAAGGCAGCGTCACCCCGCAGACGCCGCTGTTTCTCATCAGCGCGCCGATCGAGCCGCTCGGCCACTTCATCGATGCGGCGCTCACGCGGCATCCGGGCCTGGGCAAGGTCGCAGCCAAGAAGGCACAGGCCGAGCAGCTGCACGAAGGCGAAGAAGCCTTGCGCCGGCCGCAGGTGATTGCCTTCGGTACGCGCGAGATCAAGAGCGGCAACGCCGACTGGGTGGCCGGCCTCGGCGTGCGCTGGACGCTGTACGACTCGGTCGACCGCAACGCGCTGTCGGCCGCCTCGCACAAGCAGGTCGAACAGGCCGAGCGCACCGACCTGCAGGCGCGCAGCGACATCTCGCTGCTGGTCGAACGCAACTGGCGCGCGCTGGACAACGCGCGCCGCCAGTACCTCGAGATGAAGGTCTCGGTCGAGCTTGCCCAAGAGGTGGTCAAGCTGCGCACCGCCGGGCTGCGCGAAGGCACCAGCACCACGCTCGACCTGATCGACGCCGAGACCAACCAGGCCAAGGTGCTGACCGAACGCGCGCAGGCCGCCAACGACTACGTGCAGGCGCTCGCGCAGCTGCTCGAGAGCGCGGGCCTGTCCGAGACTTTTTCCGACTACATCGCGCGCGCCGACGTGAAGGTGAACTGACCATGATGAGTGCCAAGACCCGCCGACTGATCGCCATCGCCGCCGCACTGCTCGTGCTGGTGCTGCTCGTCTGGGGCTTCTGGCGCGCCGCGCAGCCGGCGCCCGAGGTGTTCCAGGGCCAGATGGAAGCGCGCGAGACCGACGTGGCCGGCAAGGTCACCGCCCGCATCGCCGAAGTGGCGGTGAAGGAAGGCGACCGCATCCAGGCCGGCGCCCTGCTGGTGCGCATGGACAGCCCCGAGGTGCGCGCCAAGCTGGCGCAGGCCACCGCCGCCGAACAGGCCGCGCAGGCCGTGGCCGACAAGGCGCAGAACGGCGCCCGCCCGCAGGAGATCGAAATGGCGCGCATGCAGTGGCAGCGCGCCGAGACCGCCGCCCAACTCGCGCAGACCTCGTTCCGCCGTGTCGACGGCCTGGCGCGCGACGGCCTCGTGGCCGACCAGAAGCGTGACGAAGCCGAAGCCAACTGGAAGGCCTCGCGCGACGCCGCCGTGGCGGCCAAGGCGCAGTACGACATGGCGCGCACCGGCGCCCGCCCCGAGGACAAGGCCGCTGCCAACGCACAGGCGCGGCAGGTGGCCGGCGTGGTCGCCGAGGTGGAAGCCGCCAAGGCCGAGACCGAGCTGCGCAGCCCGGTCGCCGGCGAGGTGGCCAAGGTGCTCGCCAAAGTCGGCGAACTCTCGCCACAGGGCGTGGCCGTGGTCACGGTGGTCGACCTGAACGACCAGTGGGTGGTGCTCAACGTGCGCGAAGACCGGCTGGCCCGCTTCGCGCTCGACAAGGAATTCGACGCCCGCCTGCCCGCCCTGCCCAAGGACCGGCGCACCGCCCGCTTCAAGGTCACCTACAGCGGCGTGCTGCCCGACTTCGCCACCTGGCGCGCCACGCGCGGCGGCGCCGGCTTCGACGTGCGCACCTTCGAGGTCCGTGCCCGGCCGCTCAAGCCGATCGAAGGCGCGCGCCCCGGCATGAGCGTTCTGGTCGACTGAGGCCGCACCCGCCATGAGCCTGCGCGGCTTTTCCACCGCCAGCGCCCGGCGCGAATTCGCGCTGCTGCGCACGCGTCCGTGGGACCTGGCCATGATCTCGTGGGTGCCGCTGCTCGCGGTATTCCTGATCTGGTGGATCTTCTCGGCCGGCCTGCCCGAGCGCCTGCCGATCGGCGTGCTCGACCAGGACCACTCCGCCCTCTCGCGCCAGCTGGTGCGCTTCCTGGACGCCACGCCGGGCCTGCGCGTGGCGCAGCAGTACGCCGACGAAGGCGAGATGCAGCGCGCGCTCACCAGCGGCGCCGTCGATGCGGCGGTGCAGCTGCCGCGCGAGCTGAGCCGCGACGTCAAGCAGGGCCGCGTCGGGCAGGTCGTGCTGCTGCACAACGCGCAGCTGGGCACGCATTCGAGCCTGATCCAGCGCGACGTGCGCACCGCCGTCGCCACGGTGTCGGCCGGCGTCGAGCTCGCGGTGCGCAACAAGCGCGGCGAATCGATGAAGGCCGCGCGCGTGAGCATGGACCCGGTCAAGGCCAGCATGGTGGCGCTGTTCAACACCTCGACCGACTACGAGCAGTTTCTCGGCGCCGCGCTCATTCCAGCGCTGCTGCACATCCTTGCGATGACGGCCGGCGCCTGGGCCGTGGGCCGCGAGCTGCGCGACCGCAGCCTGGGCGGATGGCTCGGCGCCGCGCCGCGCTGGGCCGAAGCGCTGGCCGCGCTGGCGGGCAAGCTGGCGCTGCCGTTCGCGAGCCTGTCGGCGGTGGGCCTGGCCGCCATGCTGTGGATCACGGCGGGCCGCGGCTGGCACCCGGTCGGCTCGGTGGGATGGACGCTGTTCGCGCTGATGGTGTTCCTTGCGCTGTCGATCGCGCTCGGCGCCTTCGTGGCCAGCCTCACGCGCTCGCTGCGCACCGCGCTGTCGGCCACCGGCTTCATCACCGCGCCGGCCTTCGCGTTCGGCGGCGTGGGCTTTCCGCTGGTCGCCATGCCGGTGCTCGCACAGCTGTGGGCCGGCCTGCTGCCGTACACGCACTACATCCGCGTGCAGATGGAGCAGCTGCAGATGGGCGCGCCCCTGGCCTACTCGGCCGCCACGCCGCTGTGGATGGTGGTGGGCACCGCGGTGCTGCTGGCCGTGTCAGCCACGCTGCTGGTGCGTGCGGCCGGTGCGCCCGAGACGTGGGGAGGCCGCTGATGAGCACGCGCATCCAGGGCTTCGCCGACGCCTGGCGCGACACCGCCCTCGGCGTGCTGCGCGACAAGGGCGTGCTGCTGATCATGCTGCTCGCGCCCATCATCTACGGCTTCTTCTACCCGTGGCCCTACGGCACGCAGGCCGTCACGCGGGTGCCGGTGGCGGTGGTCGACCAGGACCACAGCGGGCTGTCACGGCAGATCGCTCGCTTCGCGATGGCCAGCCCCCGGCTGGACGTGCGCATGGTCACGTCCGACGTGCACGAGGCGCAGCAGGCGCTGTGGCGCGGCGAGATCGAGGGCTACGCGCTGCTGCCGCAGGACCTCAAGCGCAACGTGCTGCGCGGCACGCCGGCGGTGGTGAGCATCGAGGGCAACGGCGCCTATGCGCTGTTGAACAAGGCGGTGCTGTACGGATTCTCGGAGGCGGTGGGTACGGTGTCGGCCGGTGTGGAGATCCGCAAGCTGCAGGCCGGCGGCCAAAGCGCGGTGCAGGCCGCGCGCAGCCGCAGCCCGCTCAACACGCAGCTGGTGGCGCTGTTCAACCCGACCGAGGGCTACGGCAGCTACGTGGTGCCGGCGGTGGCGCTGCTGATCCTGCAGCAGACGCTGCTGATGGGCGCCGCGATGCTGGCCGGCACCTGGGCCGAAGCCGGCCGGCTGCGCGCGGGCATGGGCGCATGGCTGGGGCGGCTGGGCGCGCTGTCGGGCTTCGGCGTGCTGAGCGGCCTGTTCTATTTCGGCTGGGTGTTCTTCCTGCAGGACTACCCGCGCGGCGGCAATCCGTTCGCCGCGCTGGTGCTGCTGCTGTTCTACGTGCCCGCGATCTGCGTGCTCGGTCTGCTGCTGGGCTGCTGGTTCCGCGACCGCGAGCGTGCGTTGCAGGTGCTGCTCTTCACTGCGCTACCGATGGCTTTTCTCTCGGGCTTCTCATGGCCCGTCGAGGCCCTGCCCGCGCCGCTGCAGGCGCTGCGCTGGCTGTTCCCGAGCACGGCGGGCATCCAGGCTTCGCTGCGGCTCAACCAGATGGGGGCGCCGCTGCACGACGTGCTGCCGTACCTCGGGGCGCTGGCGGCGATGGTGGTGGTGGGGCTGCTCGTGTTGTGGGCTGCGGCCACGCCGCGCCAGAACGAGCGCGACTAACGTCGGCTGTCGGCCGCCACGGCGCGCACCAGCCGCGTGGCCGGCGCCACCAGCTCGCGCAGGTCGCCCACGCGATCCTGCTCGATGGCCTGCAACACCAATTCGTTGATGCCGCCCACCACCGTCATCGCCATCTGGCTGCTCATGTGCGCCGCGGGCACCTCGCCTGAATCGCTGCTGTTGATCGCCACCTGGATGAAGTTGGCGATCTCGCCGTTCACGCGCCGCCGCGCCGCCAGGCCGGGCAGCCCCAGCCCGAGGATCTCGACGAACAGCGTGCGCAGCAGCACCGGGTCTTGGGCGAGGTAGTCCATGTACGCGGTCATCGCCTGCTCCACCTGCGTGTGCCAGGGCTGGGCCGGGTCGAAGGCCTCGCTCACGGCCTGCAGGCCGAGCCGGCTGGCCGTTTCGTACAGGGCGATCAGGCACTCGGTCTTGGTGCTGAAGTGCTCGTAGAACGTGCGCCGCGACACGGCGGCCTCGCGCACGATGTCGGCGATGGTGGTGTCGGCGTAGCCCTTGGCCGCCACGGCATGCGCCATGCCCTGGAGCAGCCGCGCGTAGTGCTCGCTGGGCGCGCCTTCGGCGGCATCGGGCGTGGCGGTTTTGTCGATGGTGGCAGTCATGTGCGATTCATTTTCCTACGCCTTGGTACTTGACAGTACCAGTTCACAATTGCACTATGGCGGCACGCGGTACGAAGTTGTACCAACTTTTACCCACGAACTCAGGAATTGCCACCCCATGACCGAACTCGTTGTCCGCCGCCTGCTGATCGACCTGCAACCGCCCTTCTCGCGCGACTGGTGCGGCGGCGATGCGTTTTCGACGGCGTTCTTCAACGCCCTGTCGATGAGCTTCCCCTTCGGCGAGCAGTTCTTCATCGACGCCGTGCGCGACGCCATGGCCACGCTGCCGCCCGAGGTGCAGGAACGCCACCGCGCCGACGTGCGCGGCTTCATCGGCCAGGAGGCGACGCACCGGCGCATCCATTCGCTGTTCAACGCGCATCTCGAGCAACAAGGCCTGGTCGATCGCTGGACCGCGCGCGCCAGCCAGCGCATGGAACTGATGGACGGCGCCGATCCGCGCCACGCGCTGGCCGTGACGGCCGCCACCGAGCACTTCACGGCCATGTTCGCCGAGTGGCTGCTGGCCCGCCCCGAGATCCTGGACGGCGCCGAGCCCCGGCTGCGCACGATGTGGCTGTGGCACAGCGCGGAAGAGCTGGAGCACAAGAGCGTGGCCTTCGATATCTACAAGGCCGCGGGCGGCTCCGACGAATGGCGCACACGCTGGTTCCGCCGCGTGACGGTGATGTTCCTCGGCGACCTGATGCGCCAGACGGTCGACAACCTGCGGCATGAAAAGCAATTGTGGAAGTTGGCCACCTGGAAGAGCGCCGCGCGCATCCTGCTGGGCCGAGGGGGCCTGCTGCGGGGCAATCTCGCGGGCTGGCGCCAGTACCTGCGCAGCGACTTCCACCCCGACCAGCAGGACAGCAGCCTCTCGGCGCGCTGGCTGGCCGACAACGGCGCGCAGTTCACGCCCGTGGGCGCGCCTGCGGCAACGTCGGCCTGAGTTCGTCAGCCGGGGTCAGTAGATGCTGGCGCGGTGCGGGCTCAGCGCGCCCGCCTGCGTCGGCTGCCCGTCGGCGCGCAACGTGAGGTCGTGCAGCGTGTCGAAATCGGACGGCGCGTCGGGCACGCGCATCACCACTTCGAGTTCGTGCATGGACGCCACCCAGCGGCCGGCCGGCGATTCGGCCGGTTCGTCGTTGGCGAACACGCCGTCGCGGATGTAGAGCGTTTCGCCTTCGGGGCGTTCGCTGTGCAGTTCGATCAGGCGTGCGATCGAGAAGTTGTAGGTCACGAGCTTTTCGCGCGTGCGGCGGTCCTTGCCGCCGCAGTTGAACGAGCCCTCGGCCGCGATCACGATGCAGGAGCCGTCCACCCCGCCGTCGATGGCGATCTCGTTGCCCGAGCGCCAGATGGCGTTGGGCAGGCGCACGCGCACCTTGTCGATCACGAGGTCGCGTTGCTTGTTGAGGGCGCCCAGCGGCGGCACCAGCGAGCGCAACTGACGCAGGCGCTCGGCGAAGTTGTCGTCCATGAGGAATTCGACATGGTGCGTGGCGCTGCCGGACGAGCGCTTGACGACCTGCATGACGACGTGACGTGGCTTGTTCACAGCTCAGGCCCTCCACGCAGAGAAAAATCCACGCCCGCTGCGGGGCACCGATCGCCTTCTTGCTGGATTTGAGTGGTCATCGGCTACAAATTAGAACTTTAGATTAAATGCAATTACTTGCATCATTTGTGTCCAACTGTATATCGATTGCGACCGGGATGGAAGGCAATCGACGACATGCCGATGAGGCCATGTCGCCAACGCGACGCGGCGTCGTGCTAGGCGCTCAGCTCGACGATGCTTCGGCCTCGAGGGCCTCGTCGAGCGCCTTGCACGAAGGCGCGCAGACGGTCTGCGACTTGCCCAGCACCTGGCGCGTGCGCAGCTGCGAACGCACGCGGTGCTTGCCGCACATGAAGCAGGACATCGTGGCCCCGCTGAACGACGCCGAGGCGCGGAACGGCGAACCCGGCGCCTTCGATTTGTAGCGCAGCCCGTCCGCCACCACTGCCGTTTTCACTTCACCCTTGGCCATGCATCTTGTCCTTGTTCGATTCGTCACCGCGCATGGCGCGGGCAATGGCTTCCCTGGCTGCGCCTTCGGCGGCCAGGGAAACGTCCAGCGCCGAGCGGCAAAGGCCGGCGTGCTGGTAATTCATATTTTCGTAGACCTCGGAGGCGGCCGGATAGGCATCGAGCAACTGCCCCAGTTCGGCACCGGGCTCGACGTCTTCGAATTCATGCACCAAGTGCTCGACCACCGAGCGGTACTGCTCGGCGCCAACCGGCACGGCGCTGTGCTCAAGCCTCTCCAGCAGTTGAGCCAGCACGTGGGTCACCGCCAGATCGGTCTTGGGGGACGGATTTCGGGTCGTGTTCATGGTTTGCATGTGGGGACAGCATACCCCTATGCAAGGGGCGGGTCGCGCGGAAGTGTCTCTGCCGACATGGCTTCCTGCGCCGCGCGCATGCGCTGGAGCAGGCTGTGAAGCATTTCGGTCGACAGGCCGTGGATCACCAGCCGGTGCCCGGCCCGCAAAGTCGACAGCGGCACCAGCGGATGCTTGTTGTTGACCAGTATCAGGTGCTCCGGCGCGTTCAGGATCGTCGCCGCGTAGATGCCGATGGTTTCGTCCAGTTGCAAGGAGTTGGCGGCGCGCCAGAAATCGTTGTCGGTCAACATCAGTTGGTACAACGGCGTGAACAGCTCGATGGCGCTTTGCAGGTCGAGAAAATTGAGCTTGCCCTGGGGCATGTCTTCCAGCCGCAACGCCGGCGGCTGGATCATCGAGAAATCGACCTGCTCGGCCTTGCACAGCGCCAGCCCCTTGTCGCGCAGCGCCGTGTTCAGCCGGATCACGAAATTGAACAGGTTCAGGTCGTGCTTCAGGAACATCTCGTCCTTCAGCGCGTCGATGTCGGCCGGCTCCAGCGGCGACGTGCCCACGGGCGCGGGCGAGTTGCGGCCGATGAAGGCCAGCACCTGCGAGCCCAGGTGAAAGTGCCGCAGGATCAGCCAGTTCGCCTCGGGCGACACGAAGCGCTTGAGCCCCCACGCCAGGAAGCGGTGCAGCAACATCGAGTGCGACCAGTTGCGCGGCACGAACACCTTCACGATCTGGATCAGGATGATCGTCAGCCGCGCGATCGGCCGCAGGAACGGCAGCAGGTACTGGCGCGAGGCCGAGCTCGAATCGGCCAGCCACGCGGCCTTCACGTCGTCGGGCAGCGGCGTGCTCTGGTCGAGGTACAGCGCCAGCCAGGGGCTGGGGTCGCGCTCGTCGTGGGCTTGCTTCAGGAACTCAGGTGTTCGATCCATGGGGCATTCGTTCGGTGATGTGCTGGAACTGCATCAGGTACAGCGCCGCCGTATGGCGCGCGGTGTCGGCAATCTGGCGGGCGGCGCGGGCCTGCCCTTCTACAGCCATCACCATCTCGACCGCGGCGAGCCAGCGATTCAGGTGGTGCTCGTCGTTGTGGCCGTGGTACTCGAGGAAACGGAAGGCGTCGGGCGGCAGCTTCAGGCTGGCCTTGAGCAGCGGCAGCAGCGCCGGCACGATGCGCTGGCCCGTGCCTTCGATGATGTAGATCGCGCCCAAAAGGCCGATCGGGTCGCGCGTGGCGGCCAGGCCGTGCAGGTAGGCGTTGAGCGCCTCGCCGCCCGGGTTGCGGCGCAGTTCGTCGATCGACTCGACCGTGCCGCCGGCCTTGCGGTAGTCGCTGAAGAGGATGTTGAAGTCGTTCTGCTCCTCGCCCGCGTGCACGTCGATCAGCGACGACAGCATGCGGTACGGCTCGCTCAGCGAGGCAGCGCCTTCACGCATCCACAGGCTGCCTTCGCGCACCTGCGGCACCCACTGCTCCATCCAGTTCAGGTAGTCGGGCACGGCAAAGCGGCGCTCGCGGATCTGGCGGATCAGCGGCGTGCGCCACACGCGCGAGCGGTAGTCGTGCCAGATGGCGGCCAGTTCGGTCAGCAAGGCGCCCAGGCCTTCAGGCGCGGCGGCCGGGTCGTGCGGCGGCGCGATGACGAGGTCGTCGTCGGGCACGACCGCCGCCGCGCGGGGCGCGATCACGACGGGCGCCGCATCGACGGCCTCGACCTCGAGCAGCATGTACGCTGCCATGAAGCGCCCCGACTCCGGCACATAGCAGAAGATCTGCTCGCCCGGCTTCAGCGCCTTGGTGTGCAGGAACTCGGCGAGCATCACGAGGATCGATGCCGCGCCCGTGTTGCCGCGCCAGGCCAGGTTGCTCCACCAGCGCTCGCGCGGAATCGCCAGGTCGGCCTTGGCCATCAGGTCTTCGACCACCGGGATGAATTTTTCCGACGAGTAGTGGCAGAGGAAATGGTCGACCCGCTTCGGATCGACCCAGCCGTCGCGCACCAGGCCCGCGTATTCGTGAATACCGATGTCGAACAGGTGCGGCAAGAGGCGGATGTCCTGGCGCAGCGACAGCGCGCCGGCCGCCTCGGCCTCGGCCCACGAGCCGAAATCGAGGTGGCCACGCGCACGGTCTTCGGTGAGGCCGAGCTGCATGCAGACCGGGTAGTCACCCGAGAAAGCGCGCTGGTGCACCCACTTCAGCTTCAGGCGCAGCCCCGGCTTGCCGGCCAGCGCGGGCGTTCCGTCGGACAGCAGCAGCGCGCCTGCGCCATCGGACAGCATCCAGCGCAGGAAGTGCGAGTCGAAGTCGGTCTCGTAGCCGCGCGCGGCAAAGCGCGAGCGCTTGAACAGGCGCGACGGCATTTCGCTGGCCACCGCCAGCGCCGAACGGTGCGCGCCCAGCTCGATGCCCTGCGCGGCCGTCTGGATCGCCGACACGCCGGCCGCGCAGATGCCGTGCACCGAATGCGTTTCCATCGGCTGCGCCGCCAGCTCGCCCTGGATCATGTTGGCGAAGCCGGGCATCAGCGTGTCGCCGCCCGAGGAGCCGCTGGCCAGCAGCGACACGCGCGACAGCTCGGCCCCGCCGCGCTGCAGGCAGTCGCGGATCGCGCCGGCCGCCAGCTGCGCGTTGGTGTGGCGCGTCACGCCTTCTTCGTCGATCGCGTAGTGCCGCGTGAGGATGCCGTTCTCGGCCAGGATGCGGCGCTTGATGCGTTCCGACATGCGGTTGAGCGGCGCGATGTACGCGTCCATGCGGTCGTTGGGAACAGGCTCGCCGGGCATGAAATAGCCGGCGCTTGCGAAGTACACGCGTTGGAATGAAACGGGCATGGGTTCAGGAGAAGGGTGAATCGGGAGGCATCAGCGAGCGGCTGCGAAAACGCGGCCACACGGTCCCCAGCACGAAGACGCGCACCATGTACGGCACCAGCCCGCCCTCGTTGAGCGCGGGCGCCACCCGCGCGCGGTAGCGCGTGTGATGCAGGTGCGTGAGCTCGGACCAATGGGCATGCGGGTTCTCGTGGTGTGCGGTGTGCAGCCCGATGTTGAACAGCAAGGGGTTCACCAGCCCCTCGAAATTGCGCGCGTAGTTCAGCTGGCTACCGCGGGTATCGCCGGATGCCTCCTTGCGCAGCGTCTTGCGGCCGTCGGCGTGCGCATGCTGCAGGTAGTTGGTCGCCAGCAGCCAGTGCAGGCCGTGCAGCTGCGGCACGATCACGAACAGCAATGCCTTGCGCCAGTCGATCGCCAGCAGCACGGTCCAGCTGGCCAGCCACAGCGCGTACTGCGCCATGCAATAGCGCCAGGCGCCGCGGTGGTGCCGATGCAGCCGCGCGAGCCAGCCGAAGAACAGCGGCATCAGCACCCACACGGCCTGGAACGGGTGCAGCAGGTAGCCCCACAGATGGTTGGTGTCGCCGCCGAAGCGGTAGGTGCGCGCCACGTCCTTCGGTCCATGACGATGGCGATGGTGGTTGGCCACGTGCGCGGGCCAGAAGACGAAGGTCGGGTGGCCCTGCAGCAGCGTGATCCAGAAGTCGGTGAGCCGGTTCATGCGACGACCACGCCACATGCGCAGGTGCACGTGGTTGTGGTGGATCACGCCGATGCCGAGCGTGAGGAACAGCATCAGCGCATATAGCGCCACATGAAAGCCGTGCACCCACTGCCACGCGGCCAGCGCGGGCAAGGCGACGAGGTACGCCAGGCTTTGCCAGTCGCGCCAGTGGCGCAGCCGCGGCAGCCGATGGCGCGCGTCAGGCCGTCGTGGCGCCATGCTTCTTTCGAAACGCCTGGAACAGCGGCTCGGCCGCGTCGGCCGCGATGCGCGTGCGGAACAGCCGGTCCATGAAAGTGAACTGGAAGCCGTAGTTGCCGTTGTGCACGGCGTGGTGCAGGTGGTGACGGCGGCTCGCGGCGAACCAGTGGCTGTACGACACGCCGGGCACGAAGTCGTAGTTCGAATGCCCGACGCAGTTGAAGAACAGACTGAACACCGGCACCGACGCCAGCGACCAGAAGCTGAAGTCGTGCAGCACCATCGGCAGCAGGATCACGTTGCCGAGCATCAGCGCCTCGATCGGGTGAAAGCTGTATGTGGCCCACGGCGTGGTCACGAACGAGCGATGGTGCGGACCATGGAAGCGGCGCAGCCAGCGCGTGTGCAGCAGCCGGTGGTTGAGCCAGAAATGCACGTCGTTCCACACCGCGAGCACGAGGATCTCGAGCCCGATGCGGCGCCAGCCCGCGTCGGGCTCGAGTCGCGCCCAGCCCAGCTGCAGCAGACCCCACGGAAACACCATGCCCAGCCCGAAGATCAGCACCGAGATGCCCGACTGCGTGAGTTCGCGCCGCAGCTGGCCGGGCTGCAGCGGCCGCGGGTCGAGCGCGCGCCCGATGCCCAACGCCGGCAGCACCCGCTTCGTAAGCAGCCAGGTGAGCGCGCCGAAACCCAGGTAGATGCCCCCGAAGAACAGCAGGCCCCACAGCATGACCTGCGGGGCCGAAAGAGAAGTGAAGGTCTGCGCCATCCCCCGAGGCTACAACAGCATCTCGGGCACCAGCGGGGAGATCAGGGTGTTGTACAGGCGCTGGAAGAAACCCGACTCGGGTTCCGAGGTGAGGATCACCTCTTTCTCGCCGTCGTTCGTGAGCCATTCGAGCGTGCCGCCCTCCTTCGACAGCCGCAGCCGGTACGAGTTCTGCAGCTTGCTCACGTGGATGATGCGCAGCATCTCACGCGCCAGCTGCGGGTTGTCGACCACCACGCCCATCTCGGTGTTCTGGCTGGCCGAGCGCGGATCGAGGTTCATCGAGCCGATGAAGATGCGCGTCTTGTCGATGGCGGCGGTCTTGGCGTGCAGCCGGCCCAGCGAATTGCCGAAGCTGCCGAAACGCATGCTCGCGGTGGTGCGCTGCGGGCTCAGCTCGTACAGGTCGGCGCCGCCTTTCAGCAACCGCTCGCGATAGCGCGCGTAGCCGGTGTGCACCAGCGGCTCGTCGTTGGCCGCCAGCGAATTGGTCAGCAGCGTGAGCTTGACCTTGCGCTTGGCCAGGTCCTCGAAGGCCGCCATGCCGCGCTCGCCCGGCACGAGGTAGGGCGAGGTCAGGTCGACTTCGGTCTTCGCGTCGAGCAGCAGCGCCCAGACCTTCATCGTCACGCTGGTGGCAATGGCATCTTCGGCCGTCAGCGTCGTGGGCTTGGACGGCGGGTCGGCGATGGCGCGGGCCTCGCCCCACAGCAGGCCCATGCGGCCGCCGTCGAGCTCTTCGGCGATGGGGCCGTAGCCGAGGATGTCCGAGGGCGGCAGCACGACCTTCGGCGGCGGGCCCGACATGCCGATCTCGGCATCGAAGGTGGCGGCGCCGGCCTCTTTGCGCACGATCTCGGCAATGGGCCAGATCTGGTCGCTGTTCCAGTAGGCGTCGAAGATGCTCTCCAGCTGCGGCACCACCTTGCCGACCACCAGCGCGTCCATGTCGATGAAGTTCTGCGCTTCGCTCAGCACGAAGTACTCGTCGGCGATGTTGCGCCCGCCCACCACCGCCATCGCGCCGTCAGCAATGAAGAGCTTGTTGTGCATGCGGTGGTTGAGCCGGTGGATGTCGAAGATCGACACCACGAAGCGCGACAGGAACCCGTCGCGCGCGCAGCAGAACGGGTTGAACAGGCGCACCGACACATTGGGCGTCTCGGACAGCGCCAGCAACAGCTGCTGGCTCTTCACCGTGTACAGGTCGTCCACCAGCACCCGCACCTTCACGCCGCGCGCCGCCGCCTCGCGCAGCGTGCGCAGCAGCAGCCGGCCGGTGGCGTCGTTCTCGAGCTGGTAGTACTGCACCACCAGCGAGCGCTCGGCGCGCTGCGCGAGCTGCAGGCGCGCGTCGAGCGAGTACACGCCCAGCGGCATCAGCCGGAAGCCCGAATGCTCGCCGGGCGGCGTGGAGGCCGCGACGATCTTCGCGAGCGCGGTGCCCGGGTCGGCGGCGGCGGCGTGCTCGGCCGGGCGTTCGCGCGCCGGCGGCAGCGAGCCGCACGCGCCGAGCAATGCCAGCAGCACGCCGGCCAGCGCCGTGCGCAGAAGAGATCGGGCCCAGGCGTTCATGGTCGGGTTCCTCTTGTCGTTGTGGATGCCACTGCCCTGATGTACGCCGGTCCTCCCGCGGCGGTTTCAACGGGGCCCATTTGGCGAAGCGTCGTCCTAGAATTCGATTCACTTCGCTTCGGAGTTACATCATGGCCCGATCGCTCCTTTTGCGCACCGCTTTGTGGGCCGCGGCCCTCGCCGCCGGGGTACCCCATGCCCACGCCGCACTCGACATCGGCGACCCGGTGCCCAAGTTCACGGCCACCGCCGCGCTCGGCGGCAAGACCTTCCGCTACTCGCTGGCCGAGGCGCTGGCCAAGGGGCCGGTGGTGCTGTACTTCTTTCCGGCGGCCGACTCCAACGACTGCTCCATCGAGGCCCACGCCTTCGCCGAGGCGGTCGACCAGTTCGCCGCGCTGGGCGCCTCGGTGATCGGCGTGTCGGCCGACGACATCGACACGCTCTCCAAGTTCTCGGTCAAGTCCTGCCAGAGCCGCTTTCCGGTGGCCTCCGACCAGGGCAAGACCGTGATCCAGGGCTTCGACGCGCTGATGCAGACCCGGCCCGACTTCGCCAACCGCCTGTCGTACGTGATCGCGACCGACGGCAAGGTCGCCTACTACTACCAGAACCTCAACCCCGACAAGCACGTCGAGCGCATGCTGAACGCCGTGCGCGCGCTGCCCAAAGCCACCGCGGCGAAGTAAGGCGGGCCGGCCGGGGCTCCACGCGCGGGGCGGGCTTCGCGCAAAATCTCGCCCCATGCAGCTCAACTACATCGCCAACGCGGACGTTCCCTCCGCCTCCGGCCGCACCCTCCCCGTCATCGACCCGTCGGACGGCCAGCCTTTCGACGAGATCCAGCGCAGCAACGCCGCCGACATCGATGCCGCCGTGCGCGCCGCGCGCGACTGCTTCGAGGGCGTGTGGCACAAGGTCAGCGCCGCCGACCGCGGCCGCCTGCTCTTCAAGCTCTCGCAGAAGATCGCCGAGCACGTCGACGAGCTCGCGCTCATCGAGCAGCGCGACTGCGGCAAGCCCGTGAAGCAGGCCCGCGCCGACGCGGTGGCGCTGGTGCGCTACTTCGAGTTCTATGCCGGCGCCTGCGACAAGCTGCACGGCGAGACCATTCCCTACCAGGACGGCTACAGCGTCTTCACCTGGCGCGAGCCGCACGGCGTCACGGGCCACATCATTCCGTGGAACTACCCGATGCAGATCTTCGGGCGCAGCGTGGGCGGCGCCCTGGCGGCCGGCAACGTGTGCGTGGTCAAGCCGGCCGAGGACGCCTGCCTGTCGCTGATCCGCGTGGCGCAGCTGGCGGCCGAGGTGGGCTTTCCGGCCGGCGCGCTCAACATCGTGACGGGCTACGGCCATGAGGTGGGCGACGCGCTCGCGCGCCACGAAGGCATCGACCACATCAGCTTCACGGGCAGCCCGAAGATCGGCACGCTGATCCAGCAGGTGGCGGCCGAGCGGCACTGCCCGGTCACGCTCGAGCTGGGCGGCAAGAGCCCGCAGATCGTGTTTGCCGACGCCGACCTGGACGCGGTGATTCCCGTGGTGATCAACGCCATCGTGCAGAACGCCGGCCAGACCTGCTCGGCAGGCTCGCGCGTGCTGATCCAACGCGACATCTACGAGCCCCTGCTCGAGCGCCTGGGCCACGCCTTCGAAGCCCTGCGCGTGGGCCCCGCGGCGATGGACCTCGACGTCGGCCCGCTGATCCGCCAGACGCAGCAGCAGCGCGTGTGGGACTTTTTGAGCGACGCGCAGCACGCCGGCATCCCGATGGTGGCGCAGGGCGTCGTCGTCGAGGAAGCGCCCGAGACCGGCTTCTACCAGGCGCCGACCCTGCTGCGCGACGTGCCCGTGGGCCATCGCCTGGCGCAGGAAGAAGTGTTCGGCCCCGTGCTCGCCGCGATGCAGTTCGCCGACGAGGACGAAGCCGTGGCCCTCGCCAACGCCACCCAGTTCGGCCTCGTGGCCGGCGTCTGGACGGCAGACGGCGCGCGCCAGTTCCGCATGGCCCGGCGCGTGAAGAGCGGCCAGGTGTTCATCAACAACTACGGCGCGGGCGGCGGCGTGGAACTGCCGTTCGGTGGCGTGAAGTCGTCGGGCTACGGGCGCGAGAAGGGTTTCGAGGCGCTGTACGGCTTCACGACGCTGAAGACCGTCGCCGTCAAGCACGGCTGAAGCTGACCGACGCCGCGCCCGGGCGTCAGCCCAGCGCGGTGTCCAGCAGCATCATCAGCACGAAGCCGATCATCAGCCCGCTGGTCGCATAGGCCTCGTGCCCCTTGCGGTGCGACTCGGGAATGATCTCGTGGCTGATCACGAACAGCATCGCACCCGCCGCGAAGCCCAGCCCCCAGGGCAGCAGCATCGCCGAATGCCCCACCACCGCCGCGCCGAGCACGGCGCCCAGCGGCTCCACCAGCCCCGAGGCCATGCCGATCAGCACCGCGAACAGGCGGCTGTAGCCGGCGGCCAGCAACGCCACGGCCACCACCAGCCCCTCGGGCACGTCCTGGATCGCGATGCCGGTGGCGAGCGCATCGGCGCGCACGCCATTGTTGGCCGCGTAGCCGACGCCGATGGCCAGGCCCTCGGGCACGTTGTGCAGCGCGATCGCGAACACGAAGAGCCAGGTGCGGCGCAGCTGCCGCCCGCTCTGCCCTTCGCGGCCCTTGATGAAATGCTCGTGCGGCAGCACGCGGTCCATGGTCATCAGCACCAGGCCGCCCAGCAGGATGGCCGTGCCGATCACGCCGCCGGCCGCCCAGTCGCCACCGCCGAAGACGCCCGTCGACTTGGCGGCGTCCAGCCCGGGAATGATCAGCGAGAAGGCACAGGCCGCGAGCATCACGCCGGCGCCGAAGCCGAACAGCGTGTCCTGCAGCTTGTCGGGCAGCTTCTGCGAGAACAGCACCGGCAGCGTGCCCAGCGCGGTCGCCAGCGCCGCCACCGAGCCGCCGCGCAGCGCGTTCCACACCAGTGGGTCGGCGCGCACGAAGGACCAGAACTGCGACGCCAGCGCCAGCGCGCCGGCCGCGACGATGGCAAAGCCGATCCATTCGCGCAACGGGCGCGGCGACCTCGGCGGCGGCGCTGTGGCCACCGTGCCCTGCGGCGTGTCGTTCATGGGCGGGCTCCTCTTCGGCTCATCGGCCGCCGGTCGCGGCGACATGGCGGCGGGCGACCTCGGCCCAGTTCACCACGTTGTAGAAGGCCGCGATGTATTCCGGGCGGCGGTTCTGGTACTTCAGGTAGTAGGCGTGCTCCCACACGTCCAGGCCCAGGATCGGGGTCTTGCCCGAGCCGATGCCGCGCATCAGCGGGCTGTCCTGGTTGCCGCTGCTTTCCACGGCGAGCTTGCCGTCGGCGCCGACGACCAGCCAGGCCCAGCCGCTGCCGAAGCGCGTGAGCGCGGCCTTGGTGAAGGCGTCCTTGAAGGCATCGAAGCCGCCCAGGTCGGTGTCGATGGCCTGCGCGAGCGCGCCCGAAGGCGCCCCGCCGCCACCCTCGCCCACCGGGGCCATGACGGTCCAGAACAGGCTGTGGTTGGCGTGGCCGCCGCCGTTGTTGCGCACGGGGGCGCGCAGCGCCTCGGGCAATTCCTCGACACCGGCGATGAGGGCTTCGACCGGCGTGTCCGCAAGCGGCGTGTCTTTCAACGCCGCATTCAGGTTGTTCACGTAGGTCTGGTGGTGCTTGCCGTGGTGGATTTCCATCGTCTGCGCGTCGATGTGGGGTTCGAGCGCGTCGAAGGCATAGGGCAAGGCTGGCAGGGTGTACGGCACGGTTGGGAAGCTCCTTGTTGGAAGAGAGCCCTTTGCGTGGTGCTTGTGCTGCGTACTCAGGCGTTCAAATGATAGTAATTCTCATTGTCTGCGTCAAGATATCGGCGCCATAGATGCCGCCAATCGGCCAGCACGCCATCGCCGAAGCGCCGATACACTGCCCCGCGACCGGCTCGCACGGACGGCGCCAAGACCGTCCTGCCGGTTCCATCCATCCACCACCGACGGAGACAACACGCATGACCTTCCTGAAGCGCCGCGCCCTGGTGCGCACGGCCCTGCTCGGCCTGAGCCTCGCCCTGCCGCTGCTCGCCACCGCCCAGTCGCTGCCCACCGCCCGGCCCGAGTCGGTGGGCCTGTCGGGCGAACGCCTGCAGAAGCTCACCGACGTGCTCAAGGCCGACGTGGCCGCCGGCAAGATCCCCGGCGCGGTGCTGCTGGTCGCGCGCCAGGGCAAGGTCGCGTGGTTCGAACCCGTCGGCAAGCTCGACGCCACCGCCGGCACGCCGATGCCGCGCGACGGCATCTTCCGCATCTACTCGATGAGCAAGCCCATCACCACGGTCGCCGCGATGATGCTGGTGGAAGACGGCCGCATGAAGCTGGACGACCCGGTCGCGATGTACCTGCCCGAGTACGCCCGCATGACGGTCGGCATCGAGAAGCCCGGCGCCGACGGCAAGCCGGTGCTCGAGACCGTGCCCGCGCGCCGCCCGATCACCGTGCAGGACCTCATGCGCCACACCTCGGGCCTGACCTACGGCTTCTTCGGCCCGGGGCTGGTGAAACAGGCCTACAACACCGCCAACCTGGCGGAAGGCGATCCGACCAGCGCCGAGTTCTCGCAGCGCCTGGCCAAGCTGCCGCTGGCCTACCAGCCCGGCACGACCTGGGACTACAGCTACTCGACCGACATCCTGGGCCGCGTGGTCGAGGTGGTGTCGGGCCAGTCGCTGTACCAGTTCGAAAAGGCGCGCCTGTTCGACCCGCTGGGCATGAAGGACACCACGTACTACGTGCCTGAGCCGGCGCGCCAGCCGCGCATCGCCGAGCCGCTGCCGAGCGACCGCAGCTTCGGCGTGGGCGCCGACCTGAACGACCCGCGCATCGTGCGCAAGTTCGAATCGGGCGGCGGCGGGCTGGTGTCGACCGCGTCCGACTACGCGCGCTTCCTGCAGATGCTGCTCAACGGCGGCACGCTCGACGGCACGCGCTACCTCGGCCCGCGCACGCTGGCCCTGATGACGACCGACCATTCGAACGCCGGCGCCGGCATCGTGCCCGGCCCACTGTACCTGCCGGGCCCGGGCTACGGCTTCGGCCTGGGCTTCGCGGTGCGCCGCAACGACGGCGAGGCGCCCTACCCGTCCGGCGGCGGCGAGTACAACTGGGGCGGCGCGGGCGGCACCTACATGTGGGTCGATCCGAAGAACGAGCTGTTCGTGGTGCTGATGCTGCAGTCGCCCAAGTACCGCACCCACTACCGAAGCCTTGCGCGCAACATGGTCTATGCAGCAGTGCTGAAGTAGCCCGCATGGCGCGCGGTCGCGGGCCATGGCGCAAAATCGGCATCGCCCCATGAAGAAAAGCAGCAGCACCGTCATTCCGATCGCCCCCGCGGGCCACGCCGTCGTGGCCGCGCCGGACATTGCCGTGCCCGCCACCGGCCTGCTGGCCGACCGGCTGGGCCGTCCGCTGACCGACCTGCGCATCAGCGTGACCGACCGCTGCAACTTCCGCTGCAGCTACTGCATGCCAAAGGACGTGTTCGACAAGGACTACCAGTACCTGCCGCACAGCGCCCTGTTGAGCTTCGAGGAAATCACGCGCCTGGCGCGCCTGTTCGCCTCGCACGGCGTGCACAAGATCCGCCTGACCGGCGGCGAGCCGCTGCTGCGCAAGCACATCGAGGGGCTCATCGCCCAACTGGCCGAGCTGCGCACGCCCGGCGGCGACCCGCTCGAGCTCACGCTCACCACCAACGGCTCGCTGCTGAAGCGCAAGGCCGCCGCGCTGAAGGCCGCCGGCCTGCAGCGCGTGACCGTGAGCCTGGACAGCCTGGACGACGCCGTGTTCCGCCACATGAACGACGTCGACTTTCCGGTGGCCGACGTGCTGGCCGGCATCGACGCAGCCCTGGCGGCGGGCCTGGGCCCGATCAAGGTCAACATGGTGGTCAAGCGCGGCACCAACGAGCAAGAAATCTTGCCGATGGCGCGCTACTTCCGCGAGCACCACGGCGGCAAGGTCGTGCTGCGCTTCATCGAGTACATGGACGTGGGCGCCACCAACGGCTGGCGCATGGACGAGGTGCTGCCCTCGGCCGACGTCATCGCCCGCATCGCGGCCGAATTTCCGCTCGTGCCGCTCGAAGCCACCACGCCCGGCGAGACCGCCCAGCGCTGGGCCTATGCCGACGGCGGCGGCGAGATCGGCGTGATCAGCAGCGTGACCCAGGCCTTCTGCCACGACTGCAGCCGCGCGCGCCTATCGACCGAGGGCAAGCTGTACCTGTGCCTGTTCGCAAGCCACGGCCACGACCTGCGCCCGATGCTGCGCGACGGCGCGAGCGACGGCGACATCGCCTCCGCCATCGGCCACATCTGGCAGGGCCGCGCCGACCGTTATTCCGAGCTGCGCGCACTGCGCGGCCCCGACGACAGTGCCCCCGACGCGGCGGCGCCCCGGCGCGTCGAGATGAGCTACATCGGCGGATGAGGCCGCCAGCCATGGGTACCGCACCGGCCATCGCAGCGGCCGACATCACGGGCCTCGTGCTCGCCGGCGGGCGCGGCACCCGCATGGGCGGGGTCGACAAGGGCCTGCAACTGCTCCAGGGCGAAGTGCTCGCCGCACATGCGGTGCGGCGACTGCGCCCGCAGGTCGGCGTCGTGCTGGTCAATGCCAACCGGAATTTCGCGGCCTACGAAGCGCTGGGCGTGCCCGTGTTCGCCGACAGCGTGCCCGACCACCCCGGCCCGCTGGCCGGCATGCTGAGCGGGCTCGAACACTGCCCCACGCCCTGGCTGCTCACCGTGCCCTGCGACACGCCGCGCTTTCCGCCCGACCTGGCAGCGCGGCTGGCCGAAGCGCTGGCCGCCGAGGGCGCCCACGCGCGCATCGCCATGGCCGCCGCGCCTGAAACCGAGGCCGACGGCCGCACGGTGCTGCGCCGCCAGCCGGTGTTCTGCCTGCTGCACATCGCGCTGCGCGACAGCCTGCGCCGCTTTGTCGAGGAAGGCGGCCGCAAAGTCGGCGCCTGGACCGCGCAGCACAACGCCCTGACCGTTCCCTTCGACCGCCCCGGCGACGCGCTCGACGCCTTCTTCAACGCGAACACGCTGGCCGACCTGCAGACGCTCGAACAGCCATGAGCCGCATCGCCGCCATCGCCGCCGACCTCGCGGACTACGACGCGGGCGACCTCGACGTCGACACCGTCGCCGCCTTTCTCGCGCGCCTGGTCGCACCGCTGGCCGTGGCCGACACCGAAGAGGTCGCGCTGCGCGACGCGCTCGGCCGCGTGCTGGCCGACGACCTCGTCTCGCCGGTGAGCGTGCCGCCGCATGACAACTCGGCCATGGACGGCTACGCCTTCGACGGCGCGCTGCTGCCGGCCGATGCGCCCATCGACCATTCGCTCACGCTGCGCGTGGCGGGTACGGCGCTGGCCGGCTCGACCTGGCGCGGCGCGCTCGGGCCGAACGACGCGGTGCGCATCATGACCGGCGCGATGATGCCGGCCGGCCTGGACACCGTGATCCCGCAGGAGTTCTGCAAGGTCGACGGCGACCAGGTCTGCTTTCCGGCCCGCGTGCTGGGCCGCGGCGACAACCGGCGCCTGGCCGGCGAAGACCTGATGCAGGGCCAGCCGGCGCTGCGGCGCGGCGAACGCCTGTCGCCGGCCGCGCTCGGCATGGTCGCCAGCCTCGGCCTGGCGCGCGTGACCGTGCGGCGCCGGCTGCGCGTGGCGTACTTCTCGACGGGCGATGAAATCCTCTGCCTGGGCGACACGCCGCGCGAAGGCGCCGTGTACGACAGCAACCGCTACACCCTGTTCGGCCTGCTCACGCGGCTGGGCTGCGAGGTGGTCGACCTCGGCCTGGTGCACGACGACCCCGCCACGCTCGCGGCCACGCTGCAGCGCGCGGCGCGCGAGGCCGAAGCCATCGTCACCAGCGGCGGCGTGAGCGCGGGCGCGGCCGACCACACGCGCGACGTGATGCAGCAACTGGGCGACATGGCCTTCTGGCGGGTCGCGATGCGGCCCGGGCGGCCGCTGGCGGTGGGGCTGATTCCGCGTCCGCGCGAGGCCACCGCCACGTCGGCCGTGCTGTTCGGCCTGCCGGGCAATCCGGTGGCGGCGATGGTCGCCTTCCTGGCCTTCGTGCGGCCGGCGCTGCTGCGGCTGATGGGCTGCCACGACGAAGCCTGCGCCCCGCCGCCGCTGCTGCGCGCACGCAGCGCCGGGCCCATCCGCAAGAAGCCGGGGCGCACCGAGTACCAGCGCGGCGTCGTGCGCCAGGTGCCGGGGTCGCTGCCCGAGGTGCGGGTGGCGGCGCACCAAGGTTCGGGCGTGCTGAGCTCGATGCTCGAGGCCAACGGGCTCGTGGTGCTGCCCCACGAGCAGGGCCATGTCGACGCCGGGCAAGAGGTCGACGTGATGATCTTCGACGGGCTGATCTAGCCCCTGGCCCTACCGTTGATGGTCAGATCCGGCCCAGGGCCTTGTCCACGCCCTTGTTGGCCAGCATGTCGGCCCGCTCATTGCCCGGGTCGCCCGAGTGCCCCTTGACCCAGCGCCACTCGATCTGGTGGCCGCCCTCGGACACCAGCTTGTCGAGCTTCTGCCAGAGCTCGACGTTCTTCACGGGCTGCTTGGTCGAGGTGAGCCAGCCCTTGGCCTTCCAGCCGCGAATCCACTCGGTGATGCCCATGCGCACGTACTGGCTGTCGAGGTACAGCAGCACCTTGCAGGGCCGCTTGAGCGCGGCCAGCCCTTCGATCACGGCCGTGAGTTCCATGCGGTTGTTGGTGGTGTTGAGTTCACCGCCGAACAGTTCCTTCTCGGTGGGGCCCGACTTGAGCCACGCGCCCCAGCCGCCCGGTCCCGGGTTGCCCTTGCACGCGCCATCGGTGTAGATCACGACTTCGTTCAAACTGACTGTTCCTTTTTTCTCTAGCGTCATGCGGGCGATGCCGCCCGCGTCCATGGATTCGTTCGTTCACTGCTTGCTGCGGTGCACCTTGCCCGCGATGGGCACCGGTGCCGTCGCCCGCGCGCCGCTGCGGCGCCAGTCGGCGCTCAGCAGGCGCATGCCGCGCACGCGCTTCACCGCCACCAGGAAGTAGGCGGCGCCGAAGATCGGCCACCAGCGCTCGCCGGCGGCGTCCATCCAGCGCGAGCGCTCCAGCCAGGCGTCGCTGCGCACCGCCGGCCGGTAGATGCCGAAACGGCCCGACTCCACCTCGAAGCTCAACAGGCGCAGCCAGTCGCGCATGCGCCAGTAGCCGATGAACTCGCCGGCCTCGGGCAGGAAGGTCTCGCCCAGGCCCAGCCGGCGGTACAGGTGCCCGCGGCGCTGCCGCAGGCCCCACAGGCTGGTCGGGTTCAGGCCGCAGATCACCACCCGCCCCTCGGGCACCAGCACCCGCTCGACCTCGCGCAGCGTGGCGTGCGGATCGGGACTGAGTTCCAAGGCGTGCGGCAGCACCACGAGATCGAGGCTGTTGGCCGCGAACGGCAAGGCGGCGAAATCGGTCACCAGCGTCGCCTTGCCAGCCCGCACCGGGTCGGTCAGGGCCAGCCAGCGGTGCGGCATGCGGTTGGCGCGCAGCCCATCGACCTCGGCGGCCCCGAGCTGCAAGGCGTGGTAACCGAAAACATCGGCCACCGCCTCGTCGAACTGGGCCTGCTCCCAGGCCAGGAGGTAGCGGCCGGGGGGGGTCGCGAACCAATCCTGCAAACCTATAATTTGACCGCTCATGACCCTTGTTCCGCTGCCCGCTTTTGCTGACAACTACATCTGGATGCTGCACGACGGGCACCACGCCATCGTGGTGGACCCGGGCGATGCCCAACCGGTGTTCGATGCGTTGGCGCACCACAAGCTGCAGCTGGCCGCGATTCTAGTCACGCACCACCACCCCGATCACACGGGCGGCGTGGCCGCGCTGCATGCGGCCACGGGCGCGAAGGTGTGGGGCCCGGCGCGCGAGCGCATCCCCGAGCCTTTCACACCGCTGGTGCAGGGCGACATCGCGCAGGCCCTGGGCCTGCGCTTCGAGGTCATCGACGTGCCGGGCCACACGGCCGGGCACATCGCGTACTTCCTGCCGGCCTCGGCCGCGCAGGCCCCCGTGCTGTTCTGCGGCGACACCCTCTTCTCCGGCGGCTGCGGCCGCCTGTTCGAAGGCACGCCCGCGCAGATGCTCGCCTCGCTCGACGCGCTGGCCGCGCTGCCCGGCGACACGCGTGTGTGCTGTGCGCACGAATACACACTTGCTAACCTGAAGTTCGCCCGCGCCGTGGAACCCGGCAACGACGAACTCACTCACTACAACGCGCATTGCGAAAGCCTGCGCGCACAGGGGCAGCCCACGCTGCCCTCGCAACTGGCGATCGAACGCCGGATCAACCCCTTTCTTCGCAGCCGCGAAGCCACCGTCTTTCGAGCAGTGCGGGCCCATGCCGAGCTTTCCGCGGATGCCGCCGAAGCCGAGGTATTCGCCGCGCTGCGCCAATGGAAAAACGACTTCCGATGAAATTTATCGTTGCCACCTGCCTTGCAGGCTCCCTGGTACTCGCGGGCTGCGCGGGCACGGACAACAGCGCTTCTTCCTCCACCTCCGCCAAGGCCGGCGCCTCCGCCGGCGGCACGGGCGCCCGCCCGTCAGGCAGCGCCACGCCGGTCTATCCGCGCGACAGCAACCTCAGCCCGCTCACCAGCGGCCAGGCCCGTTCGCAGAGCGTGGTCACGCTGGCACCGCCCGCCGACATGTGGGACCGCATCCGCCGCGGTTTCAAGATGCCCAACCTGGAAAGCGACCTGGTGCGCGATCGCGAGCAGTGGTACGCCAGCCGGCCCGACTACATCCAGCGCATGACCGAGCGCTCGAACAAGTACATCTTCCACATCGTCGAGGAGCTCGAGCGCCGCAACATGCCGACCGAGCTGGCGCTGCTGCCGTACATCGAGAGCGCCTTCAACCCGCAGGCCGTGTCCAGCGCGCGCGCCGCCGGCATGTGGCAGTTCATGCCCGCCACCGGCACCGACTTCGACCTCAAGCAGAACATCTTCCGCGACGACCGCCGCGACGTGGTGGCCTCCACCCGCGCCGCGCTCGACTACCTGCAAAAGCTCTACGGCATGTTCGGCGACTGGCAGCTCGCGCTCGCCGCCTACAACTGGGGCGAAGGCAGCGTGGGACGCGCCATCGCCAAGAACCAGCGCCTGGGCCTGCCCACCACCTACAGCGACCTGTCCATGCCGGCCGAGACCCGGCTCTACGTGCCCAAGCTGCAGGCCGTGAAGAACATCGTGGCGAACCCGCAGGCCTTCAACGCCGAGCTGCCGCTGATCGCCAACCACCCCTACTTCCAGACCGTGCCGCTCACGCGTGACCTCGACGTGGAACTGGCGGCCAAGCTGGCCGACGTGCGCATCGAGGATTTCCGTGCGCTCAACCCCGCTGCCCACAAGCCCGTGCTCATCGCGGCCGGCACCTCCGAGATCCTGCTGCCCTGGGACAACGCGGCGGTCTTCAAGCGCAACTTCGACGCCTACACGCAGGGCCAGTACGCCAGCTGGACCGCCTGGGTCGTGCCCACCACGATGACGGTGGCCGACGCCGCCCAGCGCTCGGGCATGAGTGAGTCGGACCTGCGCGCGCTCAACAACGTGCCGCCGCGCATGCTCATCAAGGCCGGCTCCACGCTGATCGTGCCGCGCGGCGCGCGCGTGAAGGAAGACGTGGCGGCGGTCGTGGCCGACGGCGGCCACCTGAGCTTCCAGCCCGAGATCATCACGCGCCGCACCACCGTCAAGGCCGGCCGCTCGGACAACGTGGCGAGCATCGCGCGCCGCTACAACCTCAAGCCCGCGGCCGTGGCCGACTGGAACGACGTCAATCAGAACCACGCCTTCAAGCGCGGCTACAGCGTGGTCGTGTACCTGCCGGTGCGCGCCACGCCCGCGGCGCGTGTCGGCTCGGGTGCAGCGCCTGCACGCGGCCGGGGCGCGGCGGTGGTCACGTCCAAGCGCGGCGGCGCGCCAGTGAAGGCCGCCGCACGCGGCAGCAGCAGCGCCAAGCAGGCGGTGGTGCGCCAGCCGCGCGGCGGCACGCCGTCCAAGCGCAAGCGCTGATCCCTGCCCTGCCGGCGGGCGGTGCCGGGCCCGGACCAAAAAAGCGACATCAGGAGGACAGGCCATGGCAGTCGAAGGAAGCGCGGGCGATCTCATCAAGGTCGTCACGCTGTTGGGGGCCGCTGTCGTGGCCGTGCCGCTGTTCAAGCGGCTCGGGCTGGGCTCCGTGCTCGGCTACCTGGCGGCGGGCCTGGCCATCGGGCCCTTCGGCTTCGGCCTTTTCTCCGACCCGCAGACCATCCTTCACACGGCCGAACTCGGTGTCGTGATGTTCCTCTTCGTGATCGGGCTCGAGATGCGCCCGTCGCACCTGTGGAGCATGCGGCGCGACATCTTCGGCCTGGGCAGCCTGCAGGTGGTGGTGTGCGGCATCCTGCTGACCGGCGTGGGCATGGCCTTCGGCTTCCCGCTCGCCGTCTCGTTCGTGTGCGCGATGGGCTTCGTGCTCACCTCCACGGCCATCGTGATGCAGCTGCTCGGCGAGCGTGGCGACATCGCCGCGCCGCGCGGCCAGAAGATCGTTGCCGTGCTGCTCTTCGAAGACCTGCTGATCGTGCCGCTGCTGGCCATCGTCGCCTTCATCGCACCGGTCGATGCGGCGCAGCAAGCCATTGCGCCTTCGCGCTGGATCGGCATCGGCATTGCCGTGGGTGCGCTCGCGGCGCTGGTGGCGGCGGGCATCTGGCTGCTCAACCCGCTGTTCCGCGTGCTCGCCAACTCCAAGGCGCGCGAGGTGATGACGGCCGCGGCACTGCTCGTGGTGCTGGGCGCGGCGCTGCTGATGCAGGTCGGCGGCCTGTCGATGGCCATGGGCGCCTTCCTGGCCGGTGTGCTGCTGTCCGAATCGACCTTCCGCCACCAGCTCGAAGCCGACATCGAACCCTTCCGCGGGCTGCTGCTGGGCCTGTTCTTCATCGGCGTGGGCATGTCGCTCGACCTCGCGGTGGTGGCGCAGAACTGGCAGCTCATCGTCGCGGGCGTGATCTCGATGATGGTGGTCAAGGCGCTGTGCATCTACGGCGTGGCGCGGCTTGCCAAGAGTTCGCCCGCCGATGCGCTCGACCGCGCCGTGCTGATGGCGCAGGGCGGCGAGTTCGCCTTCGTGCTGTTCTCGTCGGCGCTCGCCGCCAAGGTTATCAGCCCGACGGTCAACGCCAACATGACGGCAGTGGTCGTGCTGTCGATGGCGCTCACGCCGCTCGTGGTGCTGGTGCATCGCCGCTTCGCGCCCACCGCACAGGCCTCGATGGAGGGCGTGGAGAAAGCCGAGGAACTGGCCGGCAACGTGCTCGTGATCGGTTTCGGCCGCTTCGGGCAGATCGCGATCCAGGGCGCGCTGGCGCGCGGCGCATCCATCTCGATCATCGACAACGACACGCAGGTGATCCGCGACGCCGCCGACTTCGGCTTCAAGGTGTACTACGGCGACGGCGCACGCGCCGACGTGCTGCATGCGGCCGGCGCACACAATGCGCGCGCGATCATGGTGTGCATCGACAACCGCGCCGTGGCCACACGCATCGCCGAACACGTGAAGGCCGAGTTCCCGCATGCGCACCTGATGGTGCGCGCCTTCGATCGCGAGCATGCGGTGGAGCTCGTGAAGCTCGACGTCGACTACCAGATCCGCGAGACCTTCGAATCGGCGATGGCCTTCGGCCGCCAGGGCGTGGTCGCGCTGGGCGCCACGCCCGAGGAAGCCGACGAGGTGATCGACGACCTGCGCCGCCGCGACAAGGAACGGCTGGTGCTCGAGATGTCCGGCGGCCTCTTCGCGGGACGCGCGCTGGTGCAGGTCAACACCGAGACGCGCCAGACCCACTGAAGGCACTGAACGCGCGGCTCAGAGCTTCTCTGTCTCGCCGCTGCGCGGCTGCCACTTCATGAGCCGCTTCTCGATCAGGCCCACGAGCCCGTCGAGCGCCAGCGCGAAAGCCGTGAGCACCACGATGCCGGCGAAGACCGTGTTCACGTCGAAGGTGCCCTCGGCCTGCAGGATCAGGTAGCCCACGCCGCGCGCCGAGCCCAGGTACTCCCCCACCACCGCACCGACGAAGGCCAGGCCCACGGAGGTGTGCAGGCTGGAGAACACCCAGCTCGTGGCGCTGGGCAGGTACACCGTGCGCAGCAGCTGCCGCTGGTTGGCGCCCAGCATCTTCGCGTTGGCCAGCACCACCGGACTCACTTCGCGCACGCCCTGGTAGACGTTGAAGAACACGATGAAGAACACCAGCGTGACCGCCAGCGCCACCTTGCTCCAGATGCCCAGCCCGAACCACAGCGCGAAGATCGGCGCGAGGATCACGCGCGGCATCGAGTTGGCGGCCTTGATGTACGGATCGAGGATCAGGCTCGCCGTGGGCGCCAGCGCCAGCCACAGGCCGCAACCCAGTCCGAGCGCCGTGCCGATGCCGAAGGCCAGCACCGTTTCGAGCAACGTCGTGCCCAGGTGGCGGTAGATGTCGGCGTTGCCCTTCAGGCCTTCGGGAAACAGCAGGTTCGGCGGCACCTCGAAGGGCAGGAACCAGCTCCAGATGCGCCCCGCCACCACGATCGGCTGGCCAAGGAAGAACGCGATCTGGTCGTTGCGCGAGGCCACGTGCCACAGCACAAGAATCACAGCGAGCAGCGCGAGCTGCCAGAAGCGCGCATGGCGTGCATCGAGGCGCGGCATCATGCGGCCTTCCTCAGTTGCTGCGCGTAGCCCTTGAGCACCTCGTCGCGCAGCACCTCCCAGATCTGGCGGTGCAGCTCCACGAAGCGCGGCTGCGTGCGCACCTCGGCCACGTCGCGCGGGCGCGGCAGGTCGATCACGAACTCGCCGATCGGCCGCGTCGCGGGGCCGGCCGACAGCACCACCACGCGGTCGCTCATCGCAATCGCCTCGTCGAGGTCGTGCGTAATGAAGAGCACCGCCTTCTTCTTCGCGCTCCAGAGTTCGAGCACTTCGTTTTCCATCAGCTGCCGCGTCTGCACGTCGAGCGCACTGAAGGGCTCGTCCATGAGGATGATGTCGGGGTCGAGCACCAGCGTCTGCGCCAGCGCCACGCGCTTGCGCATGCCGCCCGAGAGCTGGTGCGGGTAGCGGTCGCCGAAGCCCGTGAGGCCCACGCGCGAGAGCCACGCCTCGGCCTGCGCGTGCGCCTCGGCGTCGGGCACGCCGCGGTACTGCAGCCCCACCTTCACGTTGTCGATGGCGCTGCGCCACGGCATCAGCGCCTCGGTCTGGAACATGTAGCCCGCGCGCTTGTTCACGCCCGTGAGCGGCTGGCCGAAGACCTTCACCCCGCCCGACGACGGCTCGAGCAAGCCCGCGCCCACGTTCAGCAGCGTCGACTTGCCGCAGCCCGTGGGCCCGACCACCGAGACGAACTCGCCCGCGCCGATGCGCAGCGTGGTGTCGTCCACCGCCGTGTAGCGCTGGCCCGGGTCGTCCTTCGAAAGGAAGGTGCAGCGGATGGAAAGGAGTTCGAGGGCGTAGTCGGACATGGCGCTCCGGAAGAAAAAACCCGGCCGAAGCCGGGTTGCTGAACGTTCGCAATCAGGCTTTGAACCTGTCTTTCGCACGCTTTGCAAAATCGTTGGTGTAGGTCCTGGCGAGGTCGATCTTGTCGGCCTTGACCGAGGTGTCGAAGCTCGCGATGGCGTTGAGCGCCGTCTTCGGCCCTTCGGCCGGCACGAGGCCGTCGGTGGCGATGGACTCGCGCACCTTGTCGAACGACGCGAGGTACAGCGCGCGGTCGCCCAGCAGGTAGGTCTCGGGCACGGTCTTGATGATGTCGCCCGGCCCCGCCGTCTGCAGCCACTTGAGGCCGCGCACGATCGCGTTGGCCAGCGCCTGGCAGGTGTTGGGATGCTTCTGGATGAAATCGATCGGTGCGTAGAGGCAAGCGGCGGGCATCGGTCCGCCGAACACCTGCTCGGTGCCCTTGAGCGTGCGCGTGTCGCTGATGATCTTCACGTCGCCCTTCTGCTCCAGCATGGTCATCACCGGGTCGGTGTTGCTGATGGCGTCGATCTGGCCCGAGCGCAGCGCGGTGAGCGCACCCGCCGCCACGCCCACGCCGATGAAGCTCACGTCACTGGCCTTGAGGCCGCCGCGCGAGAGCACGAGGTTGGCCACCATGTTGGTCGAGGAGCCCGGCGCCGAGACGCCGATCTTCTTGCCCTTGAGGTCCTGGATGCCGGTGTAGCCCGCCATGTTCTTCGTCGACACGCCCACCGCGATCTGCGGTGCGCGGCCCTGCAGCACGAAGGCCTGGAAGAACTGGTTCTTGGCCTGCAGGTTGATCGTGTGCTCGTAGGCGCCCGAGCAGACATCGGCCGAGCCGCCCACCACCGCTTGCAGTGCGCGCGCGCCACCGGCGAAGTCGGAGATTTCCACTTCGAGCCCTTCGGCCTTGAAGTAGCCCAGCTGCTCGGAGATGGTGAGCGGCAGGTAGTAGAACGCCGCCTTGCCGCCCACCGCGATCGAGACCTTGGTTTTCTCCAGCTTGGCCTGCTGCGCAAAGACCCGCGGCAATGCAATCGCTGCGGCAGCGACTGCGGAGGCGGAAATGAGGGTTCTGCGATGAAGCATGGCGCGGTCCTGCGGGCTCTGTGATTCTGGTGAACTGAATCGAGCTTAGGCGTGCGCCCTGTGGGCCTGCATCGGGGTCATCCCGTGCGGGTTTTCACGTAAGCACGAAGGCCTCCTGGAGAAGCCTTCGCCAAGGCGCTATCGCGCCAGAAAAAGTATCGCGATATTGACCAGGAACGCGAGTGCCCAGACCGCGCTGCGCGCGCTCGGCGCGCCGCGGATGTAGAGCGCGAGATAGATCACGCGCAGCACCACATAGGCCACGGCGAGCATGTCGAGCCGCGCCTGCGCCACGCCGAGCTGGTGCGCAATGACCACCGCGCCGATGAAGAACGGCAGGCCTTCGAAGCTGTTGGCCTGCGCACTGTTGGCGCGTGCGCGCCAGCCGCTTTGCTTGGCAGCCCAGTCGCGCGGATGCATGTTGTCGCGCACGCCGAAGCTGCCCGCCTTCGCGATCCATGCCGCGAGGTACGGCAGGCCGCAGGCGATGAACACGCACCAGTAGGCGACGGTGAGCAAGGAGAAGGTCATGGTGACGACAACAGGAGGAAAGAACGAACGCGGCCTTGAACAGGCCGCGCGTCAGCGGCGATCGACCAGCGCGTGCGCGATGGTGCCGAGGTCGACGTACTCGAGCTCGCTGCCGGCCGGCACGCCGCGCGCCAGACGCGTCACGGTGAGCCCGTGCTGCTTGAGCGCCTCGCCGATCACATGCGCCGTGGCCTCGCCTTCGGCGGTGAAGTTGGTCGCGAGGATGACCTCGCTCACCGTGCCGTCGCGTGCGCGGTCGAACAGCTTTTGCAGGCCGATGTCCTTCGGCCCGATGCCGTCGAGCGGACTGAGCTTGCCCATGAGCACGAAGTAGTAGCCGCGAAAGGCGCCCGTGCGTTCGAGCGCGGCCTGGTCGGCCGGCGTCTCGACCACGCACAGCTTGGTGCCGTCGCGCCGCGAGTCCATGCAGACATGGCAGATCGGCGCTTCGGTGAAGGTGTTGCACAGCTCGCAGTGCCGCACCTGGCCTGCCGCCTGCTGCAACGCGCGCGCGAGCAGCTGCGCGCCCTCGCGGTCGTGCTGCAACAGGTGGAAGGCCATGCGCGAGGCCGACTTGACGCCGACACCGGGCAACCGGCGCAGCGCATCGACCAGCGCATCGAGCGAACTGGCGTCTGCCATGCCTCGCTTAGAACGGGAGCTTCATGCCGGGCGGGAGACCGGGCATGCCGGCCGTCAACTTGCCCATCTTCTGCTCGCTGGTTTCCTCGGCCTTGCGCACGGCGGCGTTGAAGGCGGCAGCCACGAGGTCTTCGAGCATGTCCTTGTCGTCGGCCAGCAGGCTGGGGTCGATGGTGATGCGCTTGACGTCGTGCTTGCAGGTCATGACGACCTTGACGAGACCGGCGCCCGACTCGCCTTCGACCTCGATGTGCGCCAGTTCTTCCTGGGCCTTCTTGAGGTTGTCCTGCATTGCCTGCGCCTGCTTCATGAGGCCGGCCAGTTGTCCTTTGTTGAACATCGTTGGTCCTGTCTGTGATGGGTTGGTGATGGAAAGAATACGGTCGAAAAATGAGGCGACTGCGGCGCCGGCGTCAGAGGGGCTTCAGCGATCCGGGCACGATCTTCGCATCGAAGTCGCGCATCAGCATCTGCACCTCGGGGTCGCTGCGGATGGCTTCCTCGGCCACCCGCTGGCGCTCGTCGGCCGCCTGCTTGTTGCGGCGCGCCGGGCTGTCGACCACGCCGCCGATCTCGATGGCCAGCCTCACATTGTGGCCGAGGCCCTGCAGCGCCGCCGTGAGCTTCTCGCGGCTGGACGGCTGGTTGAGGGTTTCGCGCTCAATGCGCAGCATCCACTGGTCGGTGTCGCGCGCCACCAGCTGCGACTGCAGCGCGAGCTCGCGCGCCAGCGCCGCGACGCTTTCGGCCGCGACGAGCTGCATGACCGTGGCATGCCAGAAGTCGCCCTCTTCGCTCGGCGGGATCGGGGTGTAGGTGCTGCGCTGTTCTTCTTCGCGCGGCACGTCGCGCTGGCCGGGCGGCGGCTGCACGCGGATCGGCACGCCGACGACATGGGCTGCGGGGGCGTCGGACGCCTCCTGCGGGGCAGGCCGGGGCATGGGCTGGCGCTGCGGGGTATCGACCACCGCGAGCCGCTGGCCGGCCGGCGCGGGTTGTGCGGACGGTTGCGAAGGCGCGGCAGCGGGTGCCGGATCGGGCACCGAAGGCCGGAAAACCGGGGCAGCTTCGCGCGCGGGAGCCCGCGGCGCGGCGCCGCCGGCGTCATTCAGAGTTTTTTTTTCCGTGGAGGCCGTCGAGGCGGCCGCGTGGGAGGGCTTGAAGGCCAGCAGCCGCAACAACACCATGGTCAGCGCCGCGTACTCGTCGGGCGCCAGGCCCAGCTCGCCGCGCCCGTGCAGGCACAGGCTGTACAGCAGCTGCGTCTCGTCGGCGGGCATCAACGACGCCAGGCGCGCCGTGTCTGCCGCATCGGGGTCGGTGGCCGCGTCGGCCGATTCGGCGCGCGAGGGCACGGCCTGCAGCACGGCCATGGCCTGCAAAACCGCCGTCATCTCTTCGAGCGTGGACGCGGCGGACATGCCGTCGCGACGCAGCGCCTCGGAGGTGTCGACGACGGTCTTGCCGTCGCCTTGTGCCAGCGCTTCGATCAGGCGGAACACATGGCCGCGATCGACGCTGCCGAGCATCTGGCGCACGCCGGTCTCGAGCAGCTCACCGTTGCCGAAGGCGATGGCCTGGTCGGTGAGCGAGAGCGCATCGCGCATCGAGCCGCGCGCCGCGCGCGCGAGCAGGCGCAGGGCTTGCGGCTCGGCCGGCACCTGTTCGGTCTGCAGCACGCTCGTGAGGTGTTCGAGCACCGTCTCGGGCGCCATCGGCCGCAGGTTGAACTGCAGGCAGCGCGACAGCACCGTGACCGGCACCTTCTGCGGATCGGTCGTGGCCAGCACGAACTTGAGGTACTCGGGCGGCTCCTCGAGCGTCTTGAGCATCGCGTTGAACGCGGTGTTCGTGAGCATGTGCACTTCGTCGATCATGAAGACCTTGAAGCGCCCCTGCACCGGCTTGTAGACCGCCTGTTCGAGCAGCGACTGCACTTCGTCCACGCCGCGGTTGGAGGCCGCGTCGAGCTCGGTGTAGTCGACGAAGCGGCCCGAGTCGATGTCCTGGCAGGCCTGGCACACGCCGCAGGGCGTGGCCGTGATGCCGCCCTGCCCGTCCGGGCCCTGGCAATTGAGCGACTTGGCCAGGATGCGCGACACCGTGGTCTTGCCCACGCCCCGCGTCCCGGTGAACAGATAGGCGTGGTGCAGGCGCTGCGTCGTCAGCGCGTTTTCCAGCGCCTGGACCACATGCCCCTGACCGACCATCTCACCGAAGGTTTTCGGACGGAACTTGCGAGCGAGCACGAGATAAGACATTGCGGGCATTCTAAAAGGCGCGGCGGGGGTCACTTCACGCTTGTTTCCCATCCGCCGTCGAAATGATTCACGCCCCGGCCAAGGGGGCAAATCCGCGCGGTTAGAATGCAGGCTGACGGGCCTCCCTGCATGGTGAAGTGGCCAACCGGGTCAGGTGGGGAACCAAGCAGCCCTAACTGCGTAGTCAGTGCCAGGGGTAAGGCTCGTCAACCTAACATCCAGAAGCCGTGAGTTCCTTTGCAGAGAACTTACGCGCCGTGTCCAGGGGTTACCGACCCGGACACCTCAAATTCCCAGAACTTAGCGCAGCCCTCCATGAACTTGGACATCCGGCCCGCCCGCATCAGTGATCTCGAAGCGTTGGTGCGCCTCGACACCGTGGCCGCGCGCGATGCGCACCGCGCCGTTCAGATCAAAGGCTGGATCGAAGATCGCTTTTGCCATGTGATCGAGACGAATGGCGAGATCGCCGCCTACGGCGTGCTGCACCACCACTTCTTCGACTGCGGCTTCATCGAGATGCTCATGGTCGGCGAGCCATTTCGCCGCAGGCGACTCGGCCTGAGGCTCGTCGATCACTTCCAGTCGATCTGCGAACGCCCCAAGCTCTTCACCTCGACGAATCGCTCCAACACGGCGATGCACGCGCTGCTGAAAGAAGCCGGGTTCAGGGAGAGCGGCCACATCGACAACCTCGATGCGGACGACCCCGAGCAGGTCTTTTTCTGGCCGTGCAAGCGCTGAGCAGCGCCTGCCGCTACAGCCCCAGCCGCTGGATCGCGCCGCGCGCCGCAGCCGCCCCGCTGGCCATCGCCGCAGTGAGCAGGTAGCCGCCGGTCGGCGCTTCCCAGTCGAGCATCTCCCCGGCCGCGAACACGCCGGGCAGCGCCGTCGCCATCAGAGCCGGATCGAGCGCATCGAAGCGCACGCCGCCCGCCGTGCTGATCGCCTCGTTGACCGGCCGCGTCGCGACCAGCTTCAGCGGCACCGCCTTGATGGTGGCCGCCAGCTGCGCCGGGTCCTGCATCGCTTCCTTGCTCAGCGCCTCGTGCAGCACGCCCGCCTTGATGCCCTCGATGCCGAGACGGCTCTTGAGGTGGCTGCTCAGCGAACGCGCGCCGCGCGGATGCTTCACCGCGGCGAGCACCTGTTCGGCGCTGCGGTCGGGCAGCAGGTCGAGCAGCAGCGTCGCACTGCCGTTCGCGGCAATCTCGTCGCGCAGCAGCGCCGACGCCGCGTAGACCAGGCTGCCTTCGATGCCGGTGGCCGTAGCAACGAACTCGCCCTTGCGCCCGAAGTGCCGCCCCTGGCTGTCGGTGAAAGCGATCGCGACCGACTTGAAGGGCTGCCCTGCAAAGCGGCTTGAAAAATGCTCGCTCCAGCCTGCGCCATCGAAGCCGCAATTGGCCGGCAGCAACGGCGCCACCGCCACGCCTTGTGCCTGCAGCCACGGCGCCCATGCGCCGTCGGAGCCCAGGCGCGCCCAGCTCGCGCCGCCCAGGGCCAGCACCACGGCATCGGCCTTGGCGGTGACCTCGCCCGCCGGCGTTGCGAAGCGCAGCGCGTTCGCATCGAAGGCCCCATCACCCACCCAGCGATGACGCATGTGGAATTGCACGCCCGCGGCGCGCAGGCGATGCAGCCAGGCGCGCAGCAAGGGCGCGGCTTTCATGTCGGTCGGGAACACGCGACCCGAGGTGCCGACGAAGGTCTCGATGCCCAGTCCGGCCGCCCACTCGCGGGCCTGTTGCGGACCGAAGGCCGCGAGCAGCGGCTCGAGCTGCGCGCGGCGCTCGCCGAAGCGGGTCACGAACACATCGAAGGGCTCCGAGTGCGTGAGGTTGAGGCCGCCGCGGCCGGCCAGCAAGAACTTGCGGCCCACCGAGGGCATCGCGTCGTACACATGCACCTGCGCGCCGGACGCGCTCAGTACTTCGGCCGCCATCAGGCCGGCAGGTCCGCCGCCGATGACGGCGACGGTAGAAGAAACAGTCATTCGAGATTCACCAGTTCGCCCTGCCCGGTCAGGAACGCGGCGCGCACCGTGGCACCGGGGTAGGCATGTTGCACGGCAGCGCGGTAGCGCTGCATCTGTGCGATCAGGGCCGCGTCCCGTTCGGGGCGCGCGGCCGATTTGTAGTCGAGGATCCACCATGCGCCGGTGGAGCGCTCGCGCACCAGCCGGTCGATGCGCAAGGTATCGCCCTCGTGGACCAGCGTGACTTCGTTGCCATGCCAGTCGATGCTGCGATCGTCCCACACCCAGGCACCGGCGCCCGCGCGGATGCGCTGGGCCAGCGCCGCGGCGCCGCGCGCCTGCTGCGGATCGAGCATGAATTCGCGCGCAGCCGCCCGCACATGGGCCGGTGGCAAGGCTTCGCCGGGCACCGCCCATTCGAGCAGCCGGTGCATGGCCTGGCCGAACGCGGCGGCGCGCGCGTCGACCGTAGCGTCCTGCGCCTTTTTCCTTTCGGGCGGCGTACCAATTGCAGCCACTAGCGGCGCGGGCAGGCGCTTCATCGCGAAGGTGCCCACCCCGCTCTCGCCGGCAGCAGAGGCTTCGACCAGCGGCTCGTCGTCCTCGGTCGGCTCGCACAGCAGCTCCAGCCGCGCCCACCAGCTGCCCTCGTTGGCGCGCGACGGCTTCACCGACGACAGCACCAGCCGCTCGCGGGCCCGCGTGGTCGCCACGTAGAGCCCGTTAAGTTCTTCGCGGTGACGCGCGCACTGCTCCTCTTCGAGCAGCGCGGCGGCGCAGGCCGGCGGGGTCTTCTCGCTGGCCAGGAACACGAAGCGCGTCGGCGCGCTGTCACTGCCCTTCCACTCGACCAGCACGCCCATGGTCTGCGCGCGCGGCGGTGGCGCGTCGCAGTCGAGCATCAGCACCGTGTCGGCCTCCAAGCCCTTGGCGCCGTGCACGGTCAGCAACTGCACCGCCTCGGGCGCGGCCACGGTGGGCGCACGCACGCCGCCCGCGCGCAAGGCCCGCACCAGGGCATAAGGCGTCGCGAAGCGCGCACCATCAATATCGAGCGAGGCGGCGACCAGCCCGCGCAGGTTGGCCAATGCGCTCTGGCGCAAGGCCGCCGGAACCGCGGCGCCGAACTTCGCGAGCACGTCGCCGTCGTGAAAGATCGCGTCCAGCGCGTCGTGCGGCGGCATCGCCATCAGCCAGCGCTGCCAGCGGCGCAGCTGCACGCCCGCCTCGGTCAGCACGGGCGGCAGGCCTTCGCCCTTCTGGATCAGAGAGAACCAGCTGGCCACCGGCGTCTCGCGTTGGCAGCGCGCCAGCTGCACCAGCGTGTCGTCGTCGATGCCGAACAGCGGCGACTTGAGCGCACGCGCCAGCGACAGGTCGTGCGCGGGCGACACCAGCGCGTCGAGCAGCGCGACCACGTCCTGCACTTCGGGGGCGTCGTTCAGGTCGTTCTTCTCGGGCTGCTGCACGGGGATGTGGCGGCGGCGCAGCGCGTCCTGCATGGCCGACAGCCGGCTGCGTCGGCGCGCCAGCACCATGATCTGGCGCGGCGGCGTGCCGTCGGCGATGCGCTGCGCGACCCAGCGCGCGGCCTGTTCGCACTCCTTCTGCAGCAGCTGTTCTTCGGGCAGCACGCGCGGCGTGACGAGGCTGTCGCGCCAGTGCAGCATGCCGTCGTCGGCCGGCGCGGCGGCCACGGCGGTGTCGAGCGCGTCGCGGTCGATGGCGGGCAGCTTCAGCAGTTCGCCGTCGTCGCCACGCTCGGTGGTGTGGGCGCGGTAGCCGTCGAACTCGCCGGCCGCCTGCGCGGCCAGCATCGCGCTGTTGACGAGGCCGACCACGGCGCGCGCGTTGCGGTGCGTGTGGTCGCAGTTGAGCAGTTCGCCGCCGAGCCCTTCGCGCACGAATTTCTTGGCGGCGATGAACACCTGCGGCTCGGCGCGGCGGAAGCGGTAGATGCTCTGCTTGGGGTCGCCCACGATGAACACGCGCGGCGCGCTGCCGCCCGCGCCCGTGTAGGCGCTGAGCCAGCCGTAGAGCGCCTGCCACTGCAGCGGGTTGGTGTCCTGGAACTCGTCGATCAGCAGGTGCGCGACGCGCGCGTCGAGCCGCTCCTGCACCCAGCCCGACAACGCCGACTGGCCCAGGAGCAGCTGCGCGGCCTGCTCGACGTCGTTCATGTCGACCCAACCGTGGGCGCGCTTGACCTCGCCGAAGGCGGTGATCAGCAGGCGCGTGAGCCGCGTCATGCGCTGCTGGTACAGCCAGGCCGCGTGCTGCGCCTGTGCCGCGCACAGCAGCTGCAGTTCGGTCTCGGCCTCTTGCGCCGCGGGGAATTTCTGCAGGTTCTTGGTGAGCCGGTCTTCGCTGGCGACGAAGAAGGTCTTGCGCAGCACGGCGAGCGCGTCGGTCAGCGCCTCGGGCGCGGGCTCGCCGGTGCCGAACACGTCGATGATGGCTTCGGCCGCCTTCTGCGGTGTCTTGTTGGCTTCGCGGCCGAGGACGGCGGCACGGTCGAGCCAGCGGCGGCGCACGGCCTCGCCGCGCAGCGCGTCGGTCGGCACCTCCAGCCCCTGCAGGGCCGGGTACAGCACGTCGAACGGTGTCACCGCATCCTGGGGGTCGGACAGCGAGAACTCGACCCGCTTCGACAGCGCCTCGCCCAGCGCCTTCGCCGTCTGCGAGCGGCCGTGGGTGGCGACGACGGCGTAGTAGTCGGCCAGCGCGCGCGCATCGCCGGTCACGGCCTCGAAGAACGGACGCCACGTGTGGTTGCGCGCCTCGGCATCGTCTTCGAGCAGCTCGTAGTTCGCCGGCAGGCCCAGTTCACGCAGCACGGCGAGCGGCGCGTTGCGCAGCAGGCCCGCGAACCACGCGTGGAAGGTGCGGAACTGCACCGGGCGCCCGCCTTCGAGCAGGCGCCGGTAGAGCCCCTGCAGGCGCGGCACGGCCGCCTGCGCGGCCTCGGGCGTCATGCCGCGCATCACGAGTTCGCGCTGCGACGCGGCCGGATCGAGTTCGGCGAACAGCGCGAGCCACTGGTCGAGCCGCTCGCGCATTTCGCCGGCGGCCTTCTTGGTGAAGGTGATGGCCAGGATCTCGTGCGGCTCGCAGGCGGAATCGCCCTCTTCGAGCAGCGCGCGCACGATGCGCGAGACCAGCATCCAGGTCTTGCCGGCGCCCGCGCAGGCCTCGACCGCGACCGAGCGCCGCGGATCGCAGGCGACGGTGTAGAAGGCCTCGCGCGCGACGTGCCGGCCGTTGTGTTCGTAGGCAGCGCCGTTCATGGCGTGACCTCCCAGAAATCCTTGCGGCACAGGCCGCGTGCGGCGCAGAAATCGCAGACGCTGTCCTCGCCCAGTGGCGGCAGCGGCGCGCCCTGCGCGATGCGCGCGAAGTCGTCGATGATGCCGGCGACCAGCGCATCGCGCGCCTCGACCACGGCGGGCTGCTCGACGGTCTGCGTGCCGGACGATTTCTCGCCCACGTTGACGTAGGCCGCGCGCAGTGTGTCGTCGGCCACCAGCGCGGCGTAGAAGGCGAGCTGCGTGTCCTCGGTCGGATCCTTCACGCGCTCCTTGGTGACGGAGGCGGTTTCGGTCTTGTAGTCGATCACGAAGGGCTGTCCGTCGGCCGTGCGGTCGACGCGGTCGAGCCGGCCGACCAGCCGCAGGGTGCCCAGGGGCTGCTCCTTCCACGGCTCGGCCTCGACGAAGACCGCCCCGTCGGCTTCATGTTTCGCGAGCCAGTCGAGGTAGCCGTCGCGCACTGCCGGCCACGCGGCGGCGAAGGGCAGGAACTCGGCGTCGGAGTAGCCGAGCGTCTGCGTGACATCGCGTGCGGTGCCGGCCAGCAGCGCGGCGCGCGCCTGCGCATCGCTGATCGGCGCGTCGCGCAAGGTCTCGTGGAACTGGCCGAGCACCGCGTGCAGCCAGTTGCCGAAGTCGCGCTTATCGACCTCGGCATCGAGCTCGTCGGCGGTGCGCAGGCCCAGCTGGCGCAGCGCGAAGAAGCGATAGGGACAGCGCCGCAGGTCTTCGTAGACGCTGGTCGACACATTGGTGAGCGGCAGCAGCGCGCCCGAGGGCGTGGGCCGCAGGGTCGGCGTGACGGCGACGTCGCGCGGCGTGCGCGGATCGACGCCCGGCTGCAGTGCATGGGCGAGCTGCAGGGCCTGCACCAGCGGGCTCGGCCGCACGGGCTCGCCGCTGGCGTCGGAATGGCGCCAGACCAGGTCGCAGTTCGGGTTGCGCGTGGCCATGGCCCAGGCCGCGCGCTGCGCGGCCTCCAGTACCTCGCGCGAGGCCAGTCCCAGGTCGAGGCGCTGCGCCGCACTCCAGTTGCCCGGCGGCTCGGGCGACGCGGGCATGCGGCGGTCATCGCAGCCGGGAATGACGACGGCGCCGAAGACGCGACCCAGCAGCTGGTACATCGGCAGCACGGACACCTTGGGCGCCTCGTCGCCGGCGGGCGGCACGAAGCTGGCGTCTTCGAGCACGTCACGCGCCCAGGCCGTGAACTCGGCCAGGCTGTGGCGTCCGCCGGGGAACTCGTCTTCCTCGCCGTGCGCGTCGGCATCGAGCCAGAGGGCGGCGATCACCTTGGCGCCCGCGAAGTCGGCGGCAAGCGCGTCCCACTGCTCGCCGACCGTCAACAGCTCGCGCAGCGCGCGATGCCACTCCGCCAGGGAGCGCGCGCGCGCCATCGGGGCGCGGCAGGTTTCGATGGTGGCGGTGAACGTGCGCAGGCCTTCGTCCTGCGGCTTGTCGCTGCGCGCGATCAACGCGCACCAGGCCTGCCAGTCGCGCACGCCCTCGCGCCGCAGGCGCATTTCGAGCGACTGCACGGCGAACACATCGACCTCGGCGCCGCTCTTGAGCCATTCGAGCACCTGGTCGGTGGCCGCGTCGTGCGCGCAAGCGCGCAAGGCACTCATCAGCGTGGCGGCGGCGCGCGTGGTGGACAGCTTCCAGCCGGTTTCGTCGTGCGTGACGATGCCCTGCGTGCTCAGCTGGGCGCTGATGCGGCGGGTGAGCGCGCGATCGGTGGCGACGAGCGCGACGGGCGCGCGGCCCTCGGCCAAGTGCTGCAGCACGCAGGCGGCGGCCAGCTGGGCCTCGTCCTCGGGGTCGAGCGCCACGTGCGCGTGGGCCGCAGACGGCGGGGCATCGGCGGGCACGAGCGGAATGCGGATCGCGCGATCGCCCCACAGCGCGCACAGGGCCTGCGTGAGCGGATCGGTCTGGAAGCCTTCGAGCACGATCAGCGCGTCGACCTGCGTGCGCGCCGCGTCGCGCAGCAGCACGTCGGTCGCGTAGCCCGAGTTAGCGGCCCAGGCCACGGCGACGCGGATCAGCGCGCTCTCGATGCGGAACCACTCCGACTCGCTGCCGGCATCGGCCACCTTGGCTGCGCCCTGTGCCCAGTCGCTGCCGCGCACGTCAGGCGCCACGGCGGATGCCAGCGGCGCCAGCTGATAGGCCAGCTCGACCACGCGCCCCGCGAGCGCGAAGCGTTCGGCCTGGAAGCCCGACTGTGCGAGCAGGCCCTGCGCCGTGACCAGGTCGCGCGCCATGTCGAAGGCAATGTCGTAGCCGGACGGCAGGAAACCTCCCGCGCTGCGCGCCCAGTTGTGCGTGGTCTCGAAGCGCGGCACGAAGCCCGGGCTGCCGCAGCGCGCCCACATGCCGCGCGCGACCGCCATCAGCTGCGCATACGGCACCAGCACCACGGTGCGCGCCGCATGCAGCTGGCGCTCGCCGAGCGCGCGCACGATCCGCGCGACGACGCCGTCGGCGGGATCGCACCACAGGGCCTGGACGGGGTGGCCTTCGTTCATGTTCTATCGAGGGGGTTGAGGGGGTCGGCGGCAGGGCCGCAAAGGGCTTTGGCTATCGCCGCCATAGCCGGGCCGCATGGCACGTCGCCCCTTGGTTTCTGTCACAATGACCCGCACTTTAGCTGCACCGAAACTCTCTCTGCGCACAAGGACACATCACATGGCCAGCGAACTGATCAAACACATCTCCGATTCTTCCTTCGAGGCCGACGTGCTCAAGTCCAGCCAGCCGGTTCTGGTCGACTACTGGGCCGAATGGTGCGGTCCCTGCAAGATGATCGCCCCGATCCTGGACGAAGTCTCGGCCACCTACGAAGGCAAGCTGCAGATCGCCAAGCTCAACGTCGACGAGAACCGCGACATCCCCGCCAAGTTCGGCATTCGCGGCATCCCCACGCTGATGCTGTTCAAGGACGGCCAGCTGGCCGCCACCAAGGTCGGCGCCATGAGCAAGGCGCAACTCACGGCCTTCATCGACCAGCAACTCGCCTGATGCATTTCTTCCGGCCAGCGCGCAATGCGTTGGCCGGGGCGATTTTCCTGTCATAATCGCCCTCAGTTCACCGGGCCTTTCATCAGGCAACCGGTTCGAGTTCCCCGGTTCGTGAGGCAGTTCTTGCCCCACATCAAACCTCCCCCCGTTCCCGATTCGATTACCCCTCCAGGGGTCGTTCCATGCACTTAAACGAACTCAAGGCACTCCACGTGTCTGAAGTCTTCAAGCAGGCTGAGGCGCTTGAGATCGAAAACATCGGCCGCATGCGCAAGCAAGAGCTGATGTTCGCGATCATCAAGAAGCGCGCCAAGGCCGGCGAACAGGTCTTCGCCGACGGTGTGCTCGAAATCCTGCCCGACGGCTTCGGCTTCCTGCGCAGCCCCGACACCAGCTTCACGGCCAGCACCGACGACATCTACATCTCGCCCAGCCAGGTGCGGCGCTTCAACCTGCACACCGGCGACATGATCGAAGGTGAAGTGCGCACGCCCAAGGACGGCGAGCGCTACTTCGCACTGACCAAGCTGGACAAGGTCAACGACGGCGCACCCGAAGCCAACAAGCACAAGGTGATGTTCGAGAACCTGACGCCGCTGTTCCCCAAGGAACAGATGAAGCTGGAACGCGAAGGCGTCAAGGGCGAAGAGAACCTCACCGGCCGCATCATCGACATCATCGCCCCCATCGGCAAAGGCCAGCGCGCCCTGCTCGTGGCGCCGCCCAAGAGCGGCAAGACGGTGATGATGCAGCACATCGCCCACGCGATCAGCGCCAACTACCCCGACGTGCACATGATGGTGCTGCTCGTGGACGAGCGCCCTGAAGAAGTGACCGAAATGCAGCGCACGGTGAAGGGCGAAGTCATTGCTTCGACCTTCGACGAGCCCGCAGCGCGCCACGTGCACGTCGCCGAAATGGTGATCGAGCGCGCCAAGCGCCTGGTCGAACTCAAGAAGGACGTGGTGATCCTGCTGGACTCGATCACCCGCTTGGCCCGCGCCTATAACAACGTCGTACCCTCGTCGGGCAAGGTGCTGACCGGCGGTGTGGACTCCAACGCGCTGCAGCGTCCCAAGCGCTTCCTGGGCGCCGCGCGCAACGTGGAAGAAGGCGGCTCGCTGACCATCATCGGCACCGCGCTGATCGACACCGGCAGCCGCATGGACGAAGTGATCTTCGAAGAGTTCAAGGGCACCGGCAACTCCGAAATCCACCTGGACCGCCGCCTGTACGAAAAGCGCGTGTTCCCCTCGATCCAGCTCAACCGCAGCGGCACGCGCCGCGAAGAACTGCTGCTGGCCCCCGAGATCCTGCAGAAGACCCGCATCCTGCGTCAGCTCATGTACAACATGGACGAGATCGAGTCGATGGAGCTGATGCTCAAGAACATGAAGGCGACCAAGACCAATGTCGAGTTCTTCGACATGATGCGTCGCGGCGGCTGAGCTTCAGGCTCTTCCGCAAAAGCGGGTTGACCCCCGGGTTAAACGCGCTTTTTTCATGGGCGCTCGATGCGGATGGCGCGGCCTTCGGCTGCGCTCTGGCGGCCGATGTCGAGCAGCTCCATCAGCGCGACGGCCTGCGCGGGTGGCACGGGATTGGGCCCCTTGCCGAGGATCGCATCGCGGACCGCCGCGTAGTAGGCGACGTAGTTGCCGGCCTGCGTCGGCACCGCGCGAAAGTGCGGCGCGCCGTCGCTGCCGACCAGCGTGAGTTCGCCATCGAGCGGATCGGCGCCCCACCCTTCGGCTGGCGGTCGCTGGCCGGCGCGCAGCGCGTCTTCCTGCGGATCGACGCCATGCTTGACGTAGCTGCCGCGCGTGCCGTGCACGATGTAGCGCGGCGCGGCATGGGCCGCGAGCGTGGTGGCGTGCAGCACCACGCGCAGCGGTGCATGGGGACCGCTTTCGTAGCGCAGCACGGCGTGGAAGTAGTCCTCGACCCGAGCGCCATCGCGCAAGGCGGCCGTGTCGAGCTGCAGCGTGTCGGGCCGGCCGAAAAGCTGCACGGCCTGGTCGAGCAGGTGCGCGCCCAGGTCCACCCACAGGCCCGCGCCGGGTACGGGCTGCTCCCGCCAGCGCTCGCGGACCTCGGGACGGAACCGGTCGAAATGCGATTCCAGATACACCGGGCGCCCCAGATCGCCAGACCCCAGGACCTGCTGGAGCGTCAGGAAATCGGCGTCGAAACGCCGGTTCTGATAGGCCGAGAGCACGCGATTGTTGCGCGCAGACAACAATTCGAGATCCCGCGCTTCGGCCACATCGAGCGTGAACGGCTTGTCGACGACCACGTGCTTGCCCGCCTCCAGCGCCGCCTTGGCGACCGGATGATGCTGGGCATTGGGCGTCGCCACCACCACGAGGTCAATGTCCGCCCGGGCCACCAGCGCCGCCACGTCGGGCACCACGGCCACGCCGGGCCAGTCGGCGTGCACCTTGTGCGGCTGCGAGCTCGCCACGGCCGCCAGTTCGAGTCCCGGAACGGCCGAGAGCACCGGCGCGTGGAAGGTCTGGCCGGCGAAACCGTAGCCGACAAGGCCGGCGCGAAGGGGTGTAGAAGTCATGGGAGGGCCCGGTTTGCTCGCAATTGGGGCAGTATGCGATAATCATGGGCTCCGCGAAAAGTGCGGCTGGGCACGTCGCCCGGCTTCCTTGGCCCTCACACTTCACGTCAAAGGCCTCAGGGCGGCGCGCCAGATTGCTGGCACGCTGGTGGCTCTCGCATCGACCGCGCATTGATTCCAACAGCGCAAAAGGAAACACCATGGCAAAAGAAGGCATCCACCCGAATTACCGCGAAGTTCTGTTCGTCGACATGTCGAACGGCTTCAAGTTCGTGACCCGTTCGTGCGCAAACACCAAGGAAATGGGCAAGACCGACGACGGCCGCGAGCTGCCCCTGTTCAAGCTCGACACCACGAGCGAATCGCACCCCTTCTACACCGGCACGCAAAAGTCGGTGGACAACATGGGTGGTCGCGTCGAGAAGTTCCGCAACCGCTTCGGCAAGACCGCTGCCAAGTAATCAGGCACGCGCTCTGGCGTCGAGGGCAGCCCGGTTTACCGCGCTGCCCTTTTTCTTTCCAATCACCCCTTCGCCTCTTCCGCCTCGCCCTTGAACCAGCCGACCCCCGCGATCGTTGCCCAGAATGCCGTACGCCGGCTGCCGCGCGTCGCGTTGCTGCTGCTGTGCGCGGCCTACCTGCTGCCGGGCCTGCTCGGCCGGGGCCCCTGGAAGAGCGCCGACATCACGGCCTTCGGCTACATGGCCGAGCTGGCCCGCAGCACCGAAGGCATCGCCCGCTGGTTCGATCCGCTGCTGCTGGGCATGCGACCCGAGCCCCCCGCGCTGATCCCCTACTGGATCGGCGCCTGGGCGATCCAGCTCGCCCCGTCGTGGGTCAACCCCGACCTGGCCGTGCGCTTCGTGTTCGCGCTGATGCTGTGGGGCACCTTCACCGCGACCTGGTACGCCGTCTACTACCTGGCCCGCACCCCGCGCGCCCAGCCCGTGGCCTTTGCCTTCGGCGGCGAGGCACGCCCCACCGACTACGCCCGCGCCATTGCCGACGGCGGCCTGCTGGCGCTGATCGCTTCGCTGGGCCTGGCGCAGCTGGGGCATGAAACCACGCCCGCGCTGGCGCAGCTGTACTTCGCCTCGCATCTGTTCTACGGCGTGGCCGCACTGCCCTACCGCCGCGTCGGCCCGGTGATCGCGCTCGTGGTCGGCACCCTCGGCATGACGCTGAGCGGCGGTCCGACGGTCGGCCTCGCGCTGGCGATCGGCAGCGCCGTGTACATGGCCTACGAGCGCCATCAGCGCGCCGCCCGTGCAGCAGAAGGCTACAGCGACGACGAGAGCCCCGGTTTCACGCTGGGCGCGCTGCTGACGATGGTCGGCATCACCGTGCTGGCCGCCGCGCTGGTCTTCGGCCTGGGCCTGGCGCAATGGAAGATCACGCTGGGCCACTCGCTGCTGTCCGACGTGCGCAGCCAGGCCAAGCTGCTGCTGTGGTTCACCTGGCCGGTCTGGCCGCTCGCCATCTGGACGCTCTGGCGCTGGCGCCGCCAGTGGCTCGAGCGCCACGTCGCGCTGCCGCTGTGGTTCGCGCTGGTGCCGCTGGCCGCCACCTGGACCACCGACTTCTCCGACCGCTCCCTGCTGCTGGCCCTGCCCGCCTTCGCCACGCTGGCGGCCTTCGCGCTGCCGACCTTCCGGCGCAGCGCGGCAGCGCTGATCGACTGGTTCAACGTGCTGTTCTTCAGCGGCCTGGCCGTGCTCGGCTGGATGTACTGGATCGCCATGCTGACCGGCGCGCCGCGCAAGCCGGCCGCCAGCGTGGCGCGGCTGGTGCCGGGCTTCGTGGCCGAGTTCTCGCCGGTCGCCTTCGTGCTCGCCCTGGCCGCCACGCTGGCCTGGTGCTGGCTGGTGCGCTGGCGCACCGGGCGCCATCGCGCCGCGCTCTGGAAGACGCTGGTGCTGCCGGCCGGCGGCACCGCGCTGTGCTGGATGCTGCTGATGACGCTGTGGCTACCGTCCATCGACTACGCGCGCAGCTACGTCCCGCAGGTGCGCGCCGTGACCGAGCGCATCGGCCACCCGCGCTGCGTCGCCGAGCTGGCGCTGAGCCGGCCGCACGTCGCGGCGCTGCGCCACCACGGCAACCTCAACCTGCAGCCGCTGCTGCTGGGCAACGACTGCCCGTGGCTGCTCGTGAGCCCCGACACCATCGAGCGGCTGCACACCATCATCCCGCTGGAACAGTGGCGCTTCAGCGGCACTCTGCGCCGTCCCAGCAGCCCCGCGGACGACCTGCTGCTCTACGAAAAGATCGTGCGCTGACCCGTGAGCAGCAGCACGCACGGGAACGAACGCGGACTCATCGCACGGCACGCCGGCACGGTGCTGATCGGCCAGCTGGCCGTGATGGCCTTCGGCGTGGCCGACACCATCATCGCGGGCCGTTATTCCGAAGGCGCGCTGGCCGCGCTGTCGGTGGGCGCCGCCATCTTTGTCAGCGTGTATGTCTCGCTGATGGGCGTGCTGCAGGCGCTGCTGCCGGTGTGGGCCGAACTGCACGGCGCCAACCGGGGCAGCGAGATCGGCCGCTCGGTGCGCCAGTCGCTCTACCTCGCAGCCATCGCCGTCGTGGTCGGCATGACCGTGCTGCTGCTGCCCGGCGCCGCGCTGCGCTGGACGCAGGTGCCCGCCGACATGCGCGGCGAGGTCGAGGCCTACCTCGCGGTGCTGGCCTTTGCGCTGGCGCCCGCCCTGCTCTTTCGCCTCTTCAGCACGCTGAACCAGAGCCTGGGCAAGCCCAAGCTCGTGACCTGGCTGCAGCTGGCCTCGCTGCTCGTGAAGCTGCCGCTGTCGGTCTGGTTCACCTTCGGCGGCGCCGGCCTGCCGGCGATGGGACTGGTGGGCTGCGCCTGGGCCACGCTGTGCGTGAACTGGGCCATGCTCGGCTGCGCGGTCTGGCTGCTGCGCCACGGCGCGTTCTACCGCGGCTACCAGCTGTGGGAACGCATCGAGGCGCCCGACTGGCGCCAGATCCGCCTGTTCGCGCGGCTGGGCGTGCCCGGCGGCCTCGCGGTGCTGGTGGAAGTGACGTCGTTCACGCTGATGGCACTCTTCATCGCGCGCCTGGGCACCGCGGCAGCGGCCGCGCACCAGATCGCCTCGAACCTGCTGGCCGTGGCCTACATGACGCCGCTGTCGCTCGCCATCGCGACCAGCGCGCGCGTGAGCTTCTGGCTCGGTGCCGGCGACAGCGCCCGGGCGCGCCATGCCTGCCGGCTGGGCTTTGAGCTCACCGCCCTGTTTGCCCTGCTCTATGCCGGCGCGATGGCCGTGTTCCGCACGCAGCTCGCCAACGTGTACTCCGACAACCCGGCCGTGATCGCGATGGCAGCGGCGCTGCTGACCACGGTGGCGCTGTATCACATCGCCGATGCGTTCCAGACGCTGTGCGTCTTCGTGCTCCGCTGCTACCGCGTGACGCTGGCACCGCTGGTCATCTACTGCGCGATGCTCTGGGGCATGGGCCTGGGCGGCAGCTACCTGCTGGCCTACCGCGGCCTGGGGCCGTGGCCGGCCATGCAGTCGCCGCTGGCCTTCTGGCTGATGAGCGCCGCGGCGCTGGCGCTCACGGCGCTGTTGTTCGTCGCGCTGCTGCGCTGGACGATGAAGGCGCGGGCCCGCTGAGGGCCACGCGGCCTGCTTACTTGGTCATCACGCGCGCTTCGCGCACCCGCGTCGCCGGGAACAGCAGCGCAAAACGGCTGCCCTTGCCCACCGTGCTCTCGATGCGCAGTTCGGTGCCGTGGCGCTGCGCAATGTGCTTCACGATCGCCAGCCCGAGCCCGGTGCCACCGGTCTCGCGCGAGCGGCTGCGGTCGATGCGATAGAAGCGCTCGGTGAGCCGCGGAATGTGCTCGGCGGCAATGCCCGGGCCCGTGTCGCGCACGGCGTATTCACCGCGCCCGTCGGGCAGCACCCGCCAGGTCACCACCACCTCACCGCCGCCGGGCGTGTAGCGGATGGCGTTGCTCACGAGGTTCGACATCGCGCTCTGCAGTTCGGTCGGCGCGCCCGACAGCTCGGACTCGGCCTCGGACGTGAACGTGAGCCGGTGTCCCTGCGGCGTGAGCCGGCCCGACAGGCCGCGCCCTTCGTCTTCGCACTGCGCAAGCAGCGCGCGCATGCGCACCCACTGGTTGCCCGATGGCGCCGCGCTGCCTTCGAGGCGCGACAGCGTCAGCAGGTCGTTCACCAGCGTTTCCATGCGATGCGACTGCTGCCCCATCAGCGACAGATAGCGTGTGCGTTCATCCGCATCGAGCGGCAGGTTCTGCAGCGTCTCGACAAAGCCCGCCAGCACCGTGAGCGGCGTGCGGATCTCGTGCGACACGTTGGCCACGAAATCGCGCCGCATCGCCTCGGCCTGCTCCAGCGCCGTGATGTCGCGCGTGAGCAGCATGCGCCGGTTGCCGGCGTAGGGATGCACCTGTACCGACAGCCGCACCGGATGGCCGCGATGCTGTGCATGCACGAGACCGGGCGCGTCGATGACGACGTCGCGGCTGTAGTTCCACGAGGCCAGGTAGGCCACGAACGCCGGGTCGCGCACGAGGTTCGCCAGGTGCTGCAGCAGGTCGCGCTCGGCATCGATGCCGAACTGCCCCGCCGCCGTCTGGTTGCACCACTCGATGCGGCCCTGCTCGTCGAGCAGCACCACGCCGTTGGGCGACGCCTGGATGGCGGCCAGGAACTCCTGCAGCCGGTCTTCGGCCTGTCGGGTCTGCTGTTCACGCTCGCGCAGCAGCTTGCGGATGCGCTCCGAGAGCTCGCCCCACACGCCCGGTCCGCGCGACGGCAGCCCGGCCGCGTCGTTGCGCAGCACGCGCAGCAGGCGTTCGGCGCGCCAGGCATCGAAGCCCAGCCAGAGCACCGCGCCCAGCCAGGCGCCCAGCCAGCCGTACTTCCAGCCAAAAAGGCCGACAGCGCCCGCCGCAATTGCGAGGGACGCTATTAAAAAAGTAGCAATACGGAAAGGCATGGCGGGCGATTATCCGCGCCCGCCGCCGAGGCTCACGGCGCTGCTCACACCGTGACTTGGGCCGTCAGCCGGTAACCCGCTCCACGAACGGTTTCCACCATCGGCGCGGCCACGCCCAGCGACTCGCGCAGGCGCTTGACATGCACGTCGACCGTGCGTTCCTCGATATAGACGTGGTCGCCCCACACCTTGTCCAGCAGCTGCGCGCGGCTGTGCACGCGCTCGGCATGCTGCATCAGGTAGGCCAGCAGCTTGAACTCGGTCGGGCCGACCTTCAGTGCTCCGCCCTGCCACGTCACGCGGTGGGTGGAGGTGTCGAGGGCCAGTTCGCCGATCTCGACGCGCTCGGTCACCACCTCGGGCGCGCGGCGGCGCAGCACAGCGCGGATGCGCGCCAGCATTTCCTGCGTGGAGAACGGCTTGGTGATGTAGTCGTCGGCCCCGGCATCGAGGCCGGCGACCTTGTCGGGCTCGTCGCCGCGCGCCGTCAGCATCAGGATCGGGATGGCCTTGGTGCGCGGGTCTTTGCGCCACTGGCGCGCGAGCTGCAGGCCGCTCTGGCCCGGCAGCATCCAATCGAGCAGGATCAGGTCCGGCAGGAAGGCGTCGATTTCACGCTGGGCGGCGGCACCGTCTTCGGACCAGATCGGCTCGAAGCCGTTGTGGCGCAGGTTGACGGCGATCAGCTCGGCGATCGAGGATTCGTCTTCGACGATCAGGACTCTTGGTTTCTTCATGCGTTATGGGGAGTCTTTGCGGCGACGGTCGTCACTGCAATGCCGACTCGATTTCCTCCATCGAAGTGTGCCGCACATCGGCGCCCTTGACGATGTAGATGATGAACTCGGCGATGTTCTTGGCGTGGTCGCCGATGCGTTCGATGGCCTTGGCCAGGAACAGCAGGTCCAGGCTGGCGGAGATGGTGCGCGGGTCTTCCATCATGTAGGTGACCAGCTTGCGCACGAAGCCGTCGAACTCCTTGTCGATGAGGTCGTCGTCCTTGAGGATCGACAGCGCGGCGGCCGTGTCCAGGCGCGCGAAGGCGTCCAGCGCGGTGCGCAGCAGGTTCGAGGCCAGGTCGGCGGCAATGCGCAGCTCGGTGGTGGGCAGCTGGCGGGCCGATCCGCTCTCGATGATCGACTTGACCATGCGCGCGATCTTGTTGGCCTCGTCGCCCACGCGCTCCAGGTTGGCGGTGGTCTTGCTGATGGCGATCAAGAGGCGCAGGTCGCGTGCCGTGGGCTGGCGACGCGCAATGATCGACGACAGCTCGCGGTCGATCTCGATCTCCATCGCGTTGACGCGATGCTCGGTCTCCATCACGCGGTCGGCGGCTTCGGCGTCGAACTGCAGCAGGGCGTACACGGCCTGGTGGATCTGCGACTCGACCATGCCGCCGAGCTCCATCACGCGCGACGAGACGCCGTTGAGTTCGCTGTCGAACTGGCTGGAAAGGTGTTTCTCGGTCATGGTGTTTCCTTTGACTTCAACCGAAGCGGCCGGTGATGTAGTCCTCGGTCTCCTTGCGCTGCGGCTTGAAGAACATCTGTTCGGTGGCACCGAACTCGATCAGGTCGCCGAGGTACATGTAGGCGGTGTAGTCGCTGCAGCGGGCGGCCTGCTGCATGTTGTGGGTCACGATGACCACGGTGTACTCGTTTTTCAGCTCGGCGATCAACTCTTCGATCTTGGCGGTCGAGATCGGGTCGAGTGCGGAGCAGGGTTCATCGAGCAGCAGCACTTCGGGCTTGATCGCGATACCGCGCGCAATGCACAGGCGTTGCTGCTGGCCACCTGAGAGGCCCGAGCCGCTTTGCTGCAGCTTGTCGCGCACTTCGGTCCACAGCGCGGCCTTCTTCAGGGCCCACTCGACGCGGTCGTCCATTTCGCTGGCCGACAGATTTTCGAACAGCTTCACGCCGAAGGCGATGTTGTCGTAGATCGACATCGGGAACGGCGTGGGCTTCTGGAACACCATGCCGACCTTGGCGCGGATCAGCGCCACATCCTGCTTGGACGTGAGCAGGTTCTCGCCGTCCAGCGCAATGGTGCCTTCGGCACGCTGCTCGGGGTACAGCTCGAACATGCGGTTGAAGGTGCGCAGCAGGGTCGACTTGCCGCAGCCCGACGGGCCGATGAAGGCCGTGACCTTGTTCTCGGGGATCTCGAGGTTGATGCCCTTGAGCGCGTGGAACTTGCCGTAGTAGAAGTTCAGGTCCTTGACCGAGATCTTCGAGCGCGACGGTTGTTGTTGTGCGACGGTGTTTGGCATGTTGGCGCCTTCTTGATTTAGTGTTTGTTGCGCGTCAGCACGCGCGCCAGGATGTTGAGGGCAAGCACGGCGACGGTGATCAGGAACACGCCGGCCCAGGCCAGTTGTTGCCAGTTCTCGTACGGGCTCATGGCGAACTTGAAGATCGTGACCGGCAGGCTGGCCATCGGCTGGCTCACGTCGGCGGTCCAGAACTGGTTGTTCAGCGCGGTGAAGAGCAGCGGCGCGGTTTCGCCGGCGATGCGGGCCACGGCCAGCAGCACGCCCGTGACCACACCCGCGCGCGCGGCGCGCAGCGTGATGCTCAGGATGACCTTCCACTTCGGCGTGCCCAGTGCGTAGGCCGCTTCACGCAGGCCCGGCGGCACCAGCTGCAGCATGTTCTCGGTGGTGCGGATCACCACCGGAATCACGATGAGCGCCAGCGACAGCGCGCCGGCCAGGCCCGAGAAGGTCTTGAAGTAGGCCACCACCACGGCGTAGACGAACAGCCCGATCACGATCGAGGGCGCCGACAGCAGGATGTCGTTGACGAAGCGCGTGATCGAGGCCAGCAGGCCCTTGGGGTTGTACTCGGCCAGGTAGATGCCGGCCATGATGCCGATGGGCGTGCCCACGAAGGTCGCCAGCATCACCATCACGAACGAACCGAAGATGGCGTTGGCGATGCCGCCCGCCTCGTTCGGCGGCGGCGTCATCTCGGTGAAGGTGGCCAGCGCCAGGCCGCCCACGCCCTGGCGCAGCGTTTCCCAGAGGATCCACACGAGCCAGAACACGCCGAACGCCATCGCGGCGAGCGACAGCGTGAGGGCGATCTTGTTGACGCGGTTGCGCGCGGCGAACTTCGCCTGGCGCGTCTCTGCCAGGGTCTTGGCGTTGATCAGGTTTTGCGCGGTGCTCACGACTTGGTTCCTTCGCTCTTCTTCATCTGGGCCAGCAGCATCTTCGAGAGCGACAGCACGACGAAGGTGATGAAGAACAGCACGAGGCCGAGGTACATCAGCGCGGCCTGGTGCAGGCCCGCGCCAGCTTCGGCGAATTCATTGGCCAGTGCCGAGGTGATGCTGTTGGCAGCCTCGAACACCGACAGGGAGTTGAGCTGGTTCATGTTGCCGATCACGAAGGTGACGGCCATGGTCTCGCCCAGTGCGCGGCCGAGGCCGAGCATGATGCCGCCGATCACGCCGGCCTTGGTGTAGGGCAGCACGACCTTGGAGACGACTTCCCAGGTGGTGGAGCCCAGGCCGTAGGCCGACTCCTTGAGCAGCGCGGGCGTCACTTCGAACACGTCGCGCATCACCGAGGCGATGAACGGAATGATCATGATCGCCAGGATGATGCCGGCCGACAGGATGCCGATGCCCACGGGCGGGCCGGACACCAGGGCACCGAGGTACGGCACGCCAGCCAGCAGCTTTTGCAGCGGCTGCTGCACCCAGGTGGAAAGAATGGGGCCGAAGACCAGCAGGCCCCACATGCCGTACACGATGGACGGCACGGCAGCCAGCAGCTCGATGGCGGTGCCCAGCGGGCGCTTGAGCCAGTTGGGCGAGAGTTCGGTCAGGAACAGCGCGATGCCGAAGCTCACCGGCACGGCGATCACCAGCGCGATGAACGAGGTGGCCAGCGTGCCGTAGATCATCACCAGGCCGCCGTACTCGTCCTTCACCGGGTCCCACACGCTGCTCGTGAGGAAGCCGAGGCCGTACTTCGAAATGGCGGGCCAGGCGCCGGCAACCAGCGACAGCAGGATGCCGATCAGCATCGCGAGCGTCAGCAGCGCGGCGCCCTTGGCGGCCCAGCCGAAGAGGCGGTCGGCCATGGGGCCGGAACGGGCCGCCTTGACGGGCGGCGGAGGAGCGGCGGAGGTGCGCGCGCGCTCGGCCGCGAGGTCGAGGGAGGCGGCAGCAGCGGGGAAGGTGGATGACACGGGTCGCTCCGGCAAAGACGAAAGCGGCGCGTCCTGGAGCGAAGAGTTGCTCATGGGCGCGCCGTCCTGGAGGGTGGATGAAGGGTTGCTTCTTACTTGAACGCGACCGGCTTGCCCGATGCGTCCTTCACTTCACCCCATGCCTTGGCAATGGTGGCCTTCACGGCGTCGGGCATCGGCACGTAGTCCAGCTCGTCGGCCGTCTTGTCGCCGCCCTTGTAGGCCCAGTCGAAGAACTTCAGCACGGTGGTGGCGCTGGCGGGCTTGTCCTGCACCTTGTGCATCAGGATGAAGGTGGCGCCGGTGATGGGCCACGAATCCTTGCCGGCCTGGTTGGTCAGCACCTGGTAGAAGCTCTTGTTCCAGTCGGCACCGGCGGCAGCGGCCTTGAAGGCGCTGTCGTCGGGCGAGACGAACGTGCCCGCTGCGTTCTGCAGCTGCGCGTAGGTCATCTTGTTCTGCTTGACGTAGGCGTACTCGACGTAGCCGATCGAGTTGGGCAGGCGGTTCACGAAAGCGGCGACGCCTTCGTTGCCCTTGCCACCCGCGCCGGTGGGCCAGTTCACGGCCGTGCCTTCGCCGACCTTGCTCTTCCACTCGGCGTTGACCTTGCTCAGGTAGTTGGTGAACAGGAAGCTGGTGCCCGAACCGTCGGCGCGGCGAACCGGGGCGATGGCGGCGTCAGGCAGGGCCAGCGACGCGTTCAGAGCCTTGATGGCGGGGTCGTTCCACTTGGTGATCTTGCCCAGGTAGATGTCGCCCAGCACCTGGCCGTTGAGCTTCAGCTCGCCCGGCTTGATGCCGGGGATGTTCACCACGGGGATCACGCCGCCGATGACGGTGGGGAACTGCATCAGGCCCTTGGCTTGCAGTTCGTCGTCCTTCAGGGGAGCGTCCGAAGCGCCGAAATCGACGGTCTTGGCTTCGATCTGCTTCAGGCCGGCACCCGAGCCGACCGACTGGTAGTTGATCTTGACGCCGGTGGCCTTGTTGAAATCGGAAGCCCACTTGGCGTACAGCGGTGCGGGGAAGCTGGCGCCGGCGCCGGTCACGTCTTGTGCGAAGGCGGAAATGGAGAACAGCGCGGTCACGAGGCCGGCGGTTGCAAATTTGAACGTCGTTTTCATAAAGCTTCCTTGAGAAGTAAGAAGTAGTCCCTTTGGGGGCTCGAACGGACTCTAAAAAGCTTTTGTGACATCGATGTGACACCCCTTCTGTCGAGGGAAAATGCCGCTGCGCCACCCCTGCTGTGTGTGACGCTGTCACACAACCGTCATTCACCCCGCCTAACCTCCAGCCCTCGCCGTGACGTGACTTGGGAGGCGGCGCCTGCTGTCACGGCGCTACGATCAGAGAACCGCCCTCTTCACTACAACATGCAAAACGGCACCCGCCTCGCAGCGGTCGATCTCGGCTCGAACAGCTTCAGGCTGGAAATCGGCCAGGTCGACCACGGACAGATCCACCGCACCGAGTACCTCAAGGAAACCGTGCGCCAGGGCAATGGCCTGGACAGCGCCCGCAACCTCACGACCGAAGCCATGCAGCGCGGCTGGGACGCCCTCGCCCGCTTCGGCGAGCGGCTGGCCGGCTTCAAGCGCTCGCAGGTGCGCGCCGTGGCCACGCAGACCTTGCGCGAAGCGCGCAACCGCGAAGAGTTCCTGTTGCGCGCGCGCACCATCCTGGGCTTCGGCATCGACGTGATCCCCGGCCGGGAAGAAGCCCGCCTGATCTACCAGGGCGTGGCACACCACCTGCCGCACACCGACGCCTCCGACCAGGAACGCCGCCTCGTCATCGACATCGGCGGGCGCTCCACCGAAATGATCATCGGCCACGCCCTCGAGGCCGAGCGCATGGAGTCGTACCGCGTGGGCAGCGTCGCCTGGTCGATGAAGCATTTCGGCGAAGGCCAGTTCACCGCCCCCGCCTTCCGCGCCGCCGAAGTCGCGGCCAAGGCCGTGCTGGACGACGCGCTCTCCAGCTACACGCGCGACCAGTGGGACGTCGCCTACGGCGCCTCCGGCACCATCGGCGCGGTGGGCGACGTGCTCGCTGCCGCCGGCGGCGAGGCTGGCCTCGTCACGCGCGAGGGCCTCGACTGGCTGCTCGACCGCCTGCTCAAGGCCGGCAGCATCGACAAGCTGCGCATCGACGGCATGCGCGAAGACCGCAAGGCCGTGATCGGCGGCGGCCTGAGCGTGCTGCGCGCGGTGTTCGACCTGCTCGACATCCAGGAAATGAAGGTCGCCCAGGGCGCCCTGCGCCACGGCGTGCTCTACGAGTTGCTCGAACGCGACGAGAGCGTGGCCGACATGCGCAGCGCCACGGTGACCCGGCTCGCCACCCGCTTCGCGGTCGATCCGGCCCAGGCCAAGCGCGTGAGCGACACCGCCGCCGCGCTGTTCGTGCAGCTGGCTCCCGCCGCGCGCGGCGGCAGCACCTCGAGCCGCGCCGGCCGCGCATTGCGCAAGCTCGGCTGGGCCGCGCAGTTGCACGAGATCGGCGCGCTGGTCTCGCACAGCGACTACCACAAGCACGGCGCCTACATCCTCGACAACACCGACGCGCCGGGCTTCGCGGTGAACGAACTGCATGCCCTCGGCCAGCTGGTGCTGGGCCAGCGCGGCAAGCTGCGCAAGCTCGAAGCCTCGCTGGACGACGAGACCTTCGTGATGCAGCTTCTGGCGCTGCGCCTGGCGGTGATCCTGTGCCACGCGCGCCGCGACCCCGAGCCGCAGGCGCTGAACCTCGCGGCACTCGGTGCCAGGGCCTTCACGATCGCCTGCGCGCCCGACTGGGCCGAGATGTACCCGCAGTCGGCGCACCTCCTGCGCGAGGAAGTGCTGGCCTGGCAAAAGACCGGCAACTGGCGCGTGGAACTCAGCGGCGCCTGAGCCGTTTCACTTCGTGTCGATGCCGGCCGTCTGCGTGACTGCCGCAGCGCCGGCCTTGCGCGGCTCGTCTTCCCCGAACAGGCTGACATAGGCCGGCTGCACGATCTGGTCGAGCCCGCGCTTCAACCCTTCGCGAGCGCCTGCGGTGTCCTTGAGCAGGCCGTCGTACAGGAGATAGGTCGGCTCGCTCACGTCGGCGACCTGCAACGTCTGGCCCACGACGGACTGCTTCTCGTCCCTGAGCAACTGCTCCACCCAGACGTACGGCTTGAAGCTCGACGTCGCATCGGCCGCGCCATAGGACGTCGTGATCCGCAAGATCAGTGTGCTGTAGCCGGGCGTCGGCTGGAGTTCCTGCACCTGCATCTGCGCGTGCTCTCCGGTCGCGCGGAAGAAAGGCGTCAGCTTCACCTCGCGGCCACTGTCCCGCAGGCGCGCCGCCAGTCGCTCCGCGAACTGCCTGTTCAGCCCCATGGTCACTCCGCTGTTCTTCACTGCGGCCGTGAACTCCTTGCTGCGCTGGTCGGTCCGGGCGGCCATCGTCAGTCGGCTGTTGGTATCGACGGAGATGGCCACCAGTGCAGCGAGGGGTCCCAGAAACCCTGCGAAGCCCGTCAGCCCCGACCCGCCGCCATCCGTGACGATCAGTTGGTCTTCCTGGTTGTAGATGAGCTCGACCTTCTCGATCGACCGGGCGACATCGTGACGGGTCGGCGCCACAGGCGCGGCGGTGTTCGTCGCGCACCCCGACAGCAGGGCTGCGGCAACAAGCAGAAAAAACAGCGCCTTCAACCGCACGTCCGCGTCTGCACGCAGCATGTTCATGAAGCTTCCTGGCAGTGTGTTGAGCGGTTTCATGCGTCTTCCCCAGTGATGTGGTCGACCGGCACCGCTTCTTTCCCGCATCGGCGTCAAAAGCACGCTGCCGTGGAGTCACACTGTAGAAATTGCGCCGCGCGCGCGCATGAGTGCTTCGCCCCTTTTTCCGGGAGACAAGCGCCCTGCCAGCTCTGCCCGCAACCGTGACAAAGCGCCTGTCCGCAAGCGCCAGGCAGGGGTATTCGCAGCGGAGGACCGCTGTAGCAGCTAGAGAAGCTCGGGCGCCTGCACCGTCACCACGACGGTCTGCACGTCGCCGTCGCGCTCGCGGGTGCGGATCCACCACAGCGAGCCCTTGCGCACCGGGCAGCTGTCCTGCTTCAGGCCGAGCAGCATCGAGATGGCCTGGCCCAGCGAGGGCTGGTGACCGATCACCAGCACCACCGACTTGCCGTTGGGCCAGCCCGTGGCGGCCAGCAGTGCGTCGGGGGTGGTGTCGGGCGACAGCTCGGAGCGCAGCTTGTACTTGCGGCCCAGCGCGAGCGCGGTCTGCTCGCAGCGGCGCGCCGGGCTGCACACGATGCGCGTGCCGTCGGGCAGCTGCCGGTCGAGCCAGGTGGCCATGCGCTTGGCTTGCTTTTCGCCGCGCGGGGTGAGCGAGCGCTGCATGTCGTCACACCCTTCGGTCCAGTCCTCGGCTTCGGCGTGACGCCAGAAGATCAAGTCCATGCTCATCGTCTTTCGAACTTCTTCTTCAATTTCAATTGCCGGACGCATCACGGTGGTTTCCTCGTGATGCATAGCGGCCCATCAAGGCGGCCTGGGCGCCATGCGCTTCGATCGCGGGGGACGCACCCGCCTCGCCGGGGTGCGTGTCATGGTCGACACGCCGGTAGATGCCGTCGCCGCCCAGGTCCCAGGCGTCGCGCCCATCGTGCAGGTAAGCCACCAGGCACTCGTCGATGAGGCGCTGGCGCAGGTTGGGGTCGGTCACGGGCCAGGCCAGCTCGATGCGCCGCATCATGTTGCGGTTCATCCAGTCGGCGCTCGACAGGTACAGCGACTCGTCTTCGCCATGGCGGAAATAGAACACCCGCGAATGCTCGAGGAAACGCCCGATCACCGAGCGCACGCGCACGTTGTCGGTGAGCCCCGGCACCTGCGCCGGCAGCGTGCAGGCGCCGCGCACGATGAGGTCGATCTTCACGCCCTTCTGCCCCGCGCGGATGAGCGCGCCGATGATCTCCTCGTCGGTCAACGCGTTCATCTTGGCGACGATGCGCGTGGGCTCGCCGCTGGCGGCGGCCTGTCCGAGCGCATCGATGCGCGCGACCAGGTTCTTGTGCAGGTCGAAGGGCGCGAGCCACATGCGGTTGAGCTTGGGCAGGCGGCTCTGGCTGGCCATGTGCACGAACACGGCCTCCATGTCGGCCGTGAGCGCCGGGTCGGCCGTGAGGTGGCTGATGTCGGTGTACAGCCGCGCCGTGCGCGGGTTGTAGTTGCCGGTGGACAGGTGGCCGTAGCGGCGCAGCTGCTTGCCCTCGCGGCGCGTCACCAGCAGCATCTTGGCGTGGGTCTTCAGGCCCACCACGCCGTACACCACCTGCGCGCCGATCGACTCGAGCATCTCGGCCCAGTTGATGTTGGCCTCTTCGTCGAAGCGCGCCTTCAGCTCGACCACCACCGTCACTTCCTTGCCGCGGCGCACGGCTTCGCGCAGCAGGTCCATGAGCTCGGAGTCGGCGCCGGTGCGGTAGATGGTCTGCTTGATCGCCAGCACCTGCGGGTCGAGCACCGACTCGCGCAGGAACGCGAGCACGCCGTCGAAGCTCTCGAAGGGCTGGTGGATCAGCACGTCGCCGCGCTGCAGCCGCTCGAAGAACGACTGGGCGGGCGACAGCGTGACGGGGAACGACGGCGCGTACGGAGGAAAGCGCAGCTGCGGCTCGCCGATCAGGTCGATGAGCTGCGTGAGCCGCGCCAGGTTCACTGGGCCGTGCACGCGGTACAGCGCCTGCGGCGGCAGGTTGAACTGCGCCAGCAGGAAGCTCGCGAGCGATTCGGCGCAGCTGGCCGACACCTCCAGCCGCACGGCCTGGCCGTAGTGGCGGTGCTGCAGGCCCTGGCGCAGCGCGGTGCGCAGGTTCTTGACGTCTTCCTCGTCGACCGCGAGGTCGGAGTGGCGCGTGACGCGGAACTGCGAGAAGTCGCCCACCTCGCGGCCCGGGAACATGCTGGCCAGGTGCGCGCGCACCACGCTCGACAGCGCCACGAACAGCGTCTTGCCGTCCGACACCTTGGCCGGCATCTTGATCAGGCGCGGCAGCACGCGCGGCAGCTTGACGATCTGGATCGGGTTCTCGCGGCCGAAGGCGTCCTTGCCGCCCAGGCGCACGATGAAGTTCAGCGACTTGTTCGCCACCTGCGGGAACGGGTGCGCCGGGTCGAGCCCCACGGGGATCAGCAGCGGGCGCACTTCGCGCTCGAAATACTCGCTGACCCACTTGCGCTGGGCCGGGTTGCGTTCGCCGTGCGACACGATATGGATGCCGTGTGTGGCAAAGGTCGGCATCAGCTCGTCGTTGTACAGCGCGTACTGGCGCGCCACGAGCGCATGGGCCGCTTCGGACAGGCGTTCGAAAGACTCGACCGTGTAGGTGCCCTTGCGATCACCGGCGCTGCCCGCGCTCAGGTGCGGCGCGGCACGGACTTCGAAGAACTCGTCGAGGTTCGACGACACGATGCACAGGTAGCGCAGCCGTTCGATCAGCGGCACTTCGGGCCGGTGGGCCCAGTCGAGCACGCGCTCGTTGAACGAGAGGATGCTGTGGTCGCGGTCCAGCAACGCGAACGAAGGCGCTTCGCCGGCACGCGACGGGTCAGCGGAGAGGGAGGGCATGGGCACGGATTCTGGAGCAAGCGGCACGGGAGAACACGACGGCTGAAATATGACAGTGTCAACTTCGTCCGTGACAGTTCCATGACATTCGCGTGACGCACCCTGTCCCACAGAGAGCGAACCTGACACATTCGGCGACAGCGAAGCAGCGTGCGGCCCGGCGTCGGGCCGGATGGCCGCCGGCTTCATGCGCCGAGGAAGTGCTTGCGGTAGCGCGCCGGCAGGTCGTCGATGCGCATCAGCATCGGCAGGTCGGCGGTGTTGAAGTCGGGGTCCCAGGCCGGTGCGCCGAGCACCTTGGCGCCCAGGCGCAGGTAACCCTTGATGAGCGCAGGCGGTTCCACGTCGAGCGCGCTGTCGAGCCGTTCGACCGGCAGCGGCAGGCGCGGCTGCACCTGGTATTGAATGGGCGCGAGGTGGCTGGCCGAGAGCTGGCGCCAGATGCTGGCCGCCGCGTCGCCGCTGGTCACGCCGTTGTGCGACATCGGGATGCTCGCGCAACCGATCATGGTGTCGAGCTTGTTGCGGTGCATGAAGCCGGCCAGCGCGCCCCACAGCGCGAGGATCACGCCGCCCTGGCGGTGTTCGGCGTGCACGCAGCTCCGGCCCAGCTCGACCATGCGCTCGCGCAGGTCGCGCAGGCGGGTCAGGTCGAATTCGGTGTCGCTGTAGGTGCTGCCGACGCGGCGCGCCTGCGCGGGGGTCAGCACGCGGTAGGTGCCGATGACCTGGCCGGTGAGTTCGTCGCGCACCAGCAGGTGTTCGCAGAAGTCGTCGAACAGATCGATGTCGTGGCCGGCCAGCGGCGTGGTCAGGCGCGCGCCCATCTCGCCGACGAACACGTCGTGACGCAGGCGTTGCGCGGCGCGCACGTCATCCAGATGACGCGCCCAGCTCACCGTGATGCCCGGCTTGGCTTCGACGACCGGCGGCACGATGACGGCCAGCGGCGCCTCGGGCACCGCCGTGCGGGTGGCCAGTGCGGCGACGGTGGCGGCAGCGGCGGCAACGGCGGGGGTTCCGGCCGCGGGTGCGGGCCACAAGGCTGCGCGCAGTCCGAGCTGCGAGAGCGGAAACGTCGGGTTCGGCAGTTCTTTCATGGGAAATCCCTTTCTGCTGACCGAGTCTGGACACGCGCAATGAAACCGGCATGTCAGCGGCGTGGCAGACACATGACGTTGTTACATCGCGCGTCAGCGTCGCTTTGGCGCCGCTTCGGCGTCTAATGCGGGGCATTCGCGACACGGAGTTCGACCCCATGGCCACCGACGCACCAGGCGCCAACAGCCGCCTGCACCAGACTTTCCCCGTCCTCAGTGACGCCGAGATGGCACGCATCGCCAGCTTCGGCAGCGTGCAGCGCTTTGCGCGCGGCGAGCGCCTGTTCACCGCCGGCGAGACCGGCGCCGGCATGTTCGTGCTGCTCAAGGGCGTGGTCGCCGTCACGCAGCGCGACGGCCTCGGCCATGTGGTGCCGATCGCACGCCAGGGGCCGGGCGAATTCCTTGCCGAGGTCGGCCAGCTGAGCGGGCGCCCTGCCCTGGTCGACGGGCATGCCGACGAAGAAGTCGAGGCGCTGGTCGTGCCGCCGGACCGCCTGCGCGCGCTGCTGGTGGCCGAGGCCGACCTGGGCGAGCGCATCACCCGCGCGCTGATCCTGCGGCGCGTGGCGCTGATCGAATCGGGCGCGGCCGGGCCGGTGCTGATCGGGCGGCCCGACTCGCCCGAAATGGCGCGGCTGGAGAACTTCCTGCGCCGCAACGGCCATCCCTATCACTTGGTCGATGCAGCCGCCGACGCCGATGCCGCCGCCCTGCTCGCCCAATACGGTCCCGACAAATTACTGGCTGTCTGCCCCGACGGCTCGGTGCTGGTCAACCCGAGCGACGAAGGCCTTGCGCGCTGCCTCGGCATGGTCGACACCGCGGCGCGCGACGAGCTCTACGACGTGGCCGTGGTCGGCGCCGGGCCGGCTGGCCTCGCGACCGCCGTGTATGCGGCCTCCGAAGGGCTGCGCGTGATCGTGCTCGACTGCCGTGCCTTCGGCGGACAGGCCGGCGCCAGCGCGCGCATCGAGAACTACCTGGGTTTTCCGACCGGCATCTCGGGGCAGGCCCTGGCGGGCCGCGCGTTCGTGCAGGCGCAGAAGTTCGGCGTCGAGATGCTGATCCCGGCGCAGGTCGCGGCGCTCGACTGCTCGCGCGAGAACGCGCGGGACAGCCTCGCGCTGAAACTCACCGATGGCCGCACGATCAGCGCGCGCACGGTGGTCATCGCGAGCGGCGCGCGCTACCGCCGCCCCGGCGTGCCGCGCTTGGCCGAGTTCGAAGGCCGCGGCATCTGGTACTGGGCCTCGGCCATCGAAGCCAAGATCTGCGCGCAGCAGGAAGTGGCGCTGGTGGGCGGCGGCAACTCGGCCGGCCAGGCGGCGGTGTTCCTGTCGCGCCATGCGGCCAAGGTCAACGTGCTGGTGCGCGGGCCGTCGCTGGCGGCCAGCATGTCGCGCTACCTCATCGACCGCATCGAGGCCACGCCCAACATCTCGCTGCAACCGCACACCGAGCTCGTGCGGCTGCATGGCGCGCCCGAAGAAGGCCTGACCGGCGCCACGTGGCGCTGCCACACCTCGGGCCAGGAGCACGACTGCCCCGCACGCAACATCTTCCTGTTCGTCGGCGCGGAGCCCGAGACCTCATGGCTCGACGGCTGCGGCGTGTCGGTCGACAAGCACGGCTTCGTGCTGACCGGCGCGGCGGCGAGCAGCGGCTTTCCGGCGCGCCCCGCCACGGCCCTCGAATCGAGCGTGTCGGGCGTGTTCGCGGTGGGCGATGTGCGCTCGGGCTCGGTCAAGCGCGTGGGCGGCGCGATCGGCGAAGGCGCCGCGGTGGTGGCGCTCATTCACCAGCACCTGTCGTCGGCCTCGGCCGTGGCTTGAATCTTTCTTCTTGTCCTGAGACATCCATGCCCATCCAAGCCTGCGAACACGTTCCCGCCGACCTCGCGCAGCCGCACACGCCCCGCGGCTGCGAAGACTGCCTGAAGACCGGCGACAGCTGGGTGCACCTGCGCCTGTGCGTGCACTGCGGCCATGTGGGCTGCTGCGACTCGTCGAAGAACCGCCACGCCACGAAACATGCGCGGGCCGAAGGGCATCCGGTGATCCAGTCGATCGAGCCCGGCGAGCATTGGATGTGGTGCAACGCGCACGAGCGGCAGGTGGGGTGACCAGCGGCTGAACGGCCAATGCCCGCACCCGCACGCGTCCGGATGCGCGTGTATATGCTGCCGTTCTCCCGTCACAACCCTCTCACTCCGGAGCCCGCGACATGCCCGCATCGCCCATCGAGGTCTATTCCTGGCCCACGCCGAACGGCCACAAGATTCACATCATGCTCGAGGAGTGCGGCCTGCCGTACCACGCGCACCCGGTGAACATCGGCACCGGCGACCAGTTCGCCCCCGAGTTCCTGAAGATCAGCCCGAACAACAAGATCCCCGCCATCACCGATCCCGACGGACCGGACGGCCAGCCGATCTCGCTGTTCGAATCGGGCGCCATCCTCGTGTACCTCGCGGGCAAGACCGGCAAGTTCCTGCCCACGGGCGACCGCGAGCGCTACGACGTGCTGCAGTGGCTCATGTTCCAGATGGGCGGCGTCGGTCCGATGCTCGGCCAGGCGCACCACTTCCGCATCTACGCGCCCGAGAAGATCGCCTATGCCGTCGACCGCTACACCAACGAGGCCCGGCGCCTGTACGGCGTGATCGACCGGCAGCTGTCCAAGCACAAGTTCATCGCCGGCACGAGCTATTCGATTGCCGACATCGCCATCTTCCCGTGGCTGCGCAGCTGGGAAAACCAGGGCATCACCCTCACCGACTACCCGCACCTGAAGGCCTGGTTCGACGGCATCGCCGCGCGCCCCGCCGTGCAGCGCGGCGTGAAAGTGCTGGCCGACCTGCGCCGCCCGATCACCGATGACAAGGCGCGCGAGATCCTTTTTGGCAAGACACAGTACGAGAAGCGCTGAGCGGCCTCTTATTCGGGCTAGAATGGAAGGCTTGGCGGGGTGTAGCGCAGCCTGGTAGCGCATCTGGTTTGGGACCAGAGGGTCGAAGGTTCGAATCCTTTCGCCCCGACCAAAAGAAAAGTGAAAGCCTGCAACGATGAAAGTCGTTGCAGGCTTTTTTCTTTTCCGGGCCGGTCGCGATCGCCGCGAATCTCACGCCCCTTTAGACGTTTCGTAGCACGACCCACGGCTTTCCGTACATCAGGCAACGCCGCTGCCTTGTTGTTACACCGTCAAGACAACCTTTTTCTTAAGGAACTACCCGCGAGGCCCTCGGCGCTCACGCAGAATCAAGCCAATCGTGATCGTGTTTACAAAGTATGCGGAATCGCGTTTACAAAGCCGAAGAGCTGAGTCAGGGATGGACGTCGCAACAGAACCCTCACCCCTGGACCCTTTTCCGATGCTGAATTACTTTTCCCGCTGTTCTTGCGGCCTCAGGCATCTCGCACGCATCGAGCGCCGGCCATGGATGCGACTCTTTTCGAGCCTGCGCTTCTACCAATGCAGCGCCTGCGGAAAGAAGCAACTGGCGTCCGAACGCGCGGTGAACGACGCGGTCTGGAAGTACCGCTCGGAAAACGTCTGACGCCCCTTCGGCCCCAGCGATCCACAGAGGCATCGGACGGTCGAAACGCCGTCCTTAGCAATCTGTTGCGCGTGCAGCCCTTTCGCTGCATGCCCTGCGCCCCCACAGAATCGAACGCGGGTGCTTCACGGTTGCGCAAACCGCGAAGCAGCGTCGGGGAAAGAGTGTCGACACCTTCCCGGTTTGAACTCTTCTGTGATGCTGCTGAATCTGTTTCTCCGATGTTCCTGCGGCCTGGCCGGCCTTCGCCGCATCGAGCGGCGAACCTGGATGAGGATGCTGCCGGCCCTCAGGTTCTACCGGTGCAGCACCTGCGGCAAGAAGCAGCTCGTGTCGAAGCAGGCCGCCGAGACCGCCAGGGTGTCGTCCCGCGCCGACCCCGCCCTTTCGCCCTCTCAACGACCGCCGCCGAAGGCGTCGTGCATGGAGGGATGTAGGTAGAATCCGCGCTTCCCCGGTCAGAGGCAGAAGCGTCCAGACCGTTGATTTTTCGGGTCTGTTGCCGCCTCGCCGGCGGCCCGAGGACCGAAGGCTCCGGCCCTCGCTTCTCGACCGGAATCTGCCCGTAGCTCAGTTGGATAGAGCACCTGCCTTCTAAGCAGGTTGTCGGGGGTTCGATCCCCTCCGGGCAGGCCATTTGCGTCTCCAACCGCAACGGGTTTCTCCAACTTTTGCGCCGTTGCTCCGCCGGAAGGACGACGCACAGAGCACGCATGCGCGAGCTACCGCCAAGTCGACGCGCTTGCTGCCCACGGATGCGGCAGTAGGTTCAACCCGCCCGTCGCCTGCTCGCTCCCTCGCGGTACACCCCTCCTCCGATCTCTCCCAAGACTGCCCAGTCATCCTCCGAGACGTGATCGCTGCCGTGCTACCGGTATCCGTTGACTCCCACAAATGCGGTATTTGGTTTGCAAAATGGCATGGATAGATTCGGGTCTTCCACCACGAGGAGACGTCGATGAATTACAAGAGCCCGCTATTGGCATTCGGTCTTTTTCTGTACGCCGCCCTTGCGAGCGCCAATGAAGCGCAGCGCGCATGCGGGGACTTCGACAGCGCCGTCATGACAACGCGCGCGCAATGCCAGCGCGAGCGAACACAGGACGACAGAGATTACTGCGCAGCCACCAGGCTCAAGCGCGCCCAAGACGCGCACGCCACGTGCCTTGTTCGATTCAACACCCGGGGAGCGGGGTCCGTTCAAGAAGCCAGGGAGCGCTCAAATCGGATCCGGCGCGAACCCTGAGGTGAGCCATTTTTGCAATTCATGATTGATTCAACGGGGTTTTATAGGAGTTCATATGATTCGATTTTCTCTCGCTATCTTGCTGGCATTCGTCTCCTCTCATGCACTCGCCAGCAATTGGACGACATCCATGGACAACAAAAGAAAATGTGAAACTGCCGCTCATGAGGCTGAGAAGAATCGCCGACCGATGGCGGCCAACCATTACAAGCAATGCGCCAAGGACTTTCAGACTGCTGCCCAATATTTTCGGGAGAATGACCAGGCGTACAACGGGAAAACGGCTTTTCAGCGTGGGCTTGACCAATACAACCGGGGGAACATGCAATAGCCAATATGCCTCGGTGCGCTGATCGAGAAGATCGGCCACCAGGCTGAGTTCAGTGGCCCAATTTTTCTCTCCTCAGGACCACCCTTGCCCGCCGTCGTGCGGGCTTTTTCTTGGCCAGCGCAGTCCCAGCCCACTGGTTTCCGTGGACTCCCACAAAAGAGGTATTTCGCTTGCAAATCGAGCGACTAGATTCGACTGGTCTCACATCGAGGGGATGACGCCATGACGATAAAGACCACCGCGCAAGAACCTAACGCCACCTCCAACCGCCGAGGTCGGCATGGCCCCTTGCACGCGATCCAGATCCCCACCCACTTCCTGTCGGTGCTCGTCCTCTCGGCCTGTGTACTGGCTGTTCCTGCGGACGCTCGGGCTCAAGTCAATCCCGAGATCGCCAACTGCACCGAGCTCAAGGACGAGGCCACAGTCACCCAGGCCGATCTCTGCGCCGCGCATGTCGGCTGCCGCTTCGTGCTGAACGTGCAAAAGACCTGCGCACGCGCCAAGAGCTACCTGGAGCGGCTGCAGGCTGCCATTGGCGAAGGCACGCGCACGCTGCTGTTCGGCTATCGCAAGGAAGTCACACCCGATGCCATCTTCACGGCAGAGCTGAACAGCGAGGAGCGCAGCAACGAGCGTGCGCTGGGCGCCCGGCCCGACGTCCAGCCCCGTGCACAGGACATCGGCAACCGCGTGCGCGATGCGGGCACCGGCGATACCCTGAGCGGCAATGGCAAGAACGGCACCACCTGGGTCTACTACGGCCAGACCCGGGACGGCCAGGAAGAAGGCACCGGCACGACGATCTTCTCCAGCGGCGAGATCCAGCGCGGCCAGTACCGGCAAGGCGAGAGGCAGGGGGCATTCGACGTCCTGCACCCCACCGGCGACCGGTTCGTGGGCGAGTATGTGAACGGCAAGCGTGTCGGCGCGGGCGCGTACGGCTTCAAGAACGGCGCCACCCTGGTCGGCCGCTGGACCGACACAGGCGCCGTGCAGGGCACCTTCACGCGCGCCGACGGCTCCCGCTTCGAGGGCCTGCGCGTGGACGGCAAGTCCGCCCAGGGCCACGAGTACCGCGCCGACGGGTCGCTATCCGAGGAAGGCCGCTACGACAAGGGCGTGCTGTCGGTAGGCGCGCGCATCGACACCGAAGGCAACCGGATCGACGTCAACCTGCCGCGCGACCGCGAGGCCGCCGCACGCGCCGAAGCAGAAAAGAACCGGCTCGCGGCCGAAGCCGAACAGCAGCGCAAACGCGAGCAGGCGGCCCAGGCCGAACAGCAATTCCGAACCAGCCTGCAGACGATGAACCCAGGCCAGCTGTTCGCCCGCGCCGACGAGCTGAACGCCCAGGGCGACCGCGCCCGCGCGCGCGAAGTGCAGCGCACCTTGATGAGCCGCTTCCCCGACCATCCGCTGGCGGCCACGACGGCGCGGCAGATGACGGGTGAGTCGGGTGGCAGCACGGCCGCGGGTGGAGGCTCGTCGTCCGCGGGCACGGCCAACGCGGCCAGCCGCCCTGCCGGGACGCGCCTTTCCAGCCAGACCTGCGAAGCCATGAAGCAGTCGGTCATCGCGACGAAGGTCGCACCCAATGCCTCGATCACCGCCAGCCAGGAAACGGTGATGTTCATGACGAAGACCGTGCTGGACATGATCGCCGCCAACTGCCCCACCGAGCCCGGCGTGACACCCGCCCAGATCGCCGCGGAACGCCAGACGCGCCAGCAGCAATACGCTGCCGCCGAGAACGCCTGCAATGCCGTGCAATCCGGGGGGCGTCGGTGCGTTGCGCAGAATCATTTCGGCCCCGGCCGTTGACGCCTGCGAGCGCAGGCCTCACGGCCTCACGCGCAGCCGCTTTTCGCGGGCCTCAGCACCTTGCCCTGAACTGCTGATCCCGGGCCTCCTTGCGTTGCTCCGCAATCCAGGATTGCGTCGCGCCACTCTGCGGTTGCCGCGCCAAACGGTCGTAGTGGGCCACCCGCTCGTTGAAGTGCGCACAGCGCGACGTGTCGCCACTGGTGCCCGTCACGCCCGGTGACGTCGCACCGCGTTGTTGCGCGGCCTGTTGCTGGACCGCATAGCCCTGCCGGGTTTGCCGGTCGGCCATCTCCACCTGCTGCTCCCACGGCAATCCTGCCGGGACCGGCTCGATGCGCTCGACCAGCGCGCCCCGCTCGCGGCAGTGATTCGGCGACCAGAAACGCCCTCCGCTGTTGCTGACGCAGAGAAACACCTGGGACGCACCTGCGGCCTCGAGATTGCGCACCGGCGGCGACACGTCGACCACGCGGCCACCGCTGCCGCCACACGGCTCACCGCTGTACTGGTTGCCGCATCGATAGACCTGCTGGGCATGGGCCATGCCGCTGGCGATCAGGAGAAGGCTGGCGAGGAAGGTGAGGCGCATGGACGCGATGGTAGTAGCGATGCCTCGCAGTGCACAGGTCATCGACGCCGGCCGCGCCGATGCACCGCGCGCCCCCGTCACACGCCGGCCTTGGCGCCCGCTGGACGCAACGCCTCTCGCGCACGGGCGGAGAGCGGCACGCGCTCGGGCAGCAGCGCCAGCGCCTGCGCCCCGCGCGCCGCAGTGCCCAAATTGGCCACGAAGGTCCGCCGCGCGTCGTGGAACTCGAAGATCAGGTTGAAGGTGCCATAGGCCTCGCGCACGTCGACCTGGCGGATGTCCGCGAAAGGCCGCTCGCGCTGGCGCAGCACGCGGTACACGAGTTGCTCGCTTTCGATGCGCAAGACAGGGTTCAGGCTGTTGGTCGCCAGCGCCACCCACGGCAGTCCGCGCAGGCCAGTGAAGGTGGCCACGACGGGCACCGCGCCGCCCTTGATCGCGAGGGGCGCAGCGCCCGCCCGGGGCGCCTTGGGCGTGCGAAGCTTCTTCCAGAGCCAGTAGAGAAACCAGAACGACAGCCCTTGAAGGACGATCACTCCGACGGTCCCCAGGACGGTCATCCAATCCATCTGCACGTCGCCTTCCTCTGTGACACAGCCTGGGCCCTCCCCCGGCAAGGCGCCATTAAAGCAGAGGGATCCACGCGCCAGATGCGCGCCGTCTGTCATTTGAATTCTGGATTCAATACTGTACATTTAAACAGTATTCTCAAGGAATCCACATGCCGAAGAACGCATCCCAGTCCAACGCGTGGGTGAACCATGACCCAAGCTGAACTCTTCTTCCCCCGGCCGGCAGCGCCGCCCTCGCCCCTCTTCAACTTCCACGAGCCCGCCGCCGCTGCGGCCGCGCTCGAAGACACCGAGGACGAGCCGCGCGACGCCTTTTCCGCCAAGCTGATCGACTACCCCCATTCGTCGGCCGACGCGGTCAGGGTCGCGGAGCAACGCTTCCGGCGCGAACTCGAAAAGCAGCTGGGCGCCGACGTGCTGCCGGCGATGCGCGCCTTCCAGAACGCCAGCGAGTCGAGCGACACCGACCTCACCAAGCGCGAGATCGCGCTGGCCGCGCGCTGGGTCAAGGCCTACGACGCTGCGCGCACGGCGGGCTTTCGCGACCTGGGCGACACCGACGAAGCCTACTTCGAGGTCAAGGCGATCTAGCACCCCGGCGAGGGCTCGTACCAGTTTTCGGTGATGGCTCCCTCGAGGGCAAAAAGACACACTTCGACGCGTTTGTCTTGTTTGCTTTCACAGGGGAAGAGTCCATGCCGATCCACGTCCACATCCACGGTGTCCATGGACAACCGCCGCGCGTCCGCGCCCTTCGGCACTTGGCCGCCGTGGCCTTGCTGGTTGCCGGCAGTGTCCATGCGGCCGGCCTGGTCCACGGCAACGTGGGCAATGCGGGCGCGTGGGATTCGGGTGCATCCGGCGGTGTCGGCGGAAGTGCCGCCTCGGCCTCTGGCGACGGTGCCACAGCGCTGGGTGCGGGCGGCGATGGCGGTGTGGGAACGTCCGGCGGAGCCGGCGGCACGGGAGGGTCCGGCGCCAGCACCACCGCAAGCGGCACGACGGCCATCGGAGGCGGAGGCACCGGTGGAGAGGGCAGCGCAGGCGGCACAGGCGGCACCGGAGGACGTGGCGCCCAGGCATCGGCCAGCGGGGCGATCGCGCTCGGCGCGGGAGGCACCGGCGGTAACGGTTGCTGCGGCTTTGGCGGCCAACCGGGCGGCGGCGGCGCACGGGCATCGGGCGACGCCGCCGTCGCCATCGGCAGCGCCTTGGGCACCCAACAGGGCGCCCAGGCCTCCGGCAACGGCAGCACCGCCATCGGCGGCGCGAGCGACACCGCCTCGGGTGCGGCGGCGCAGGCCACGGGCAGCGTGGCGATCGGCTCCGGCAGCCGGGTCGCGAACGGTGCGAACGGCGGCGTGGCCATCGGCGCGAACTCGGTCGCCACATCGGCCAACACCGTGTCTTTCGGCAGCACGGGACAGACGCGTGCCTTGGTCAACGTCAGCGCCGGCGCGGTGAACGCCACCAGCACCGATGCCGTCAACGGCGGCCAGCTGTACACCGTGCGGCAGGCCGCGGACACCGCACAGGCCGCGGCCTCCGCGGCCAATGGCACGGCCGTCCTCGCGAGGGACGCCGCGAGCGCGGCGCAAGGTACCGCCAACACCGCTCTGGGCGCCGCGCAAACCGCGCAGGCCGCGGCGGTGGCCGCCCAGGGCACGGCCAACACCGCGACCACAGCCGCAGCCACGGCCCAGGGCACCGCCAACACGGCCCAGGGCACCGCCAACACGGCCCAGGGCACCGCCAACACGGCCCTCGGCGCGGCGCAAGGTGCGCAAGCCAGCGCCACGGATGCCAAGGCCACCGCCGTCGCTGCGCAAGGCACGGCCAACACCGCACTGGGCGTGGCGAACAACTCCGTGCAGTACGGCGCGGGCGGTGCCCAGGTCGCGCTGAACGCCAACGGCGGCGCCGGCACCACGCTGAGCAACGTGCGCGCGGGCGTCGCCGCCACCGACGCTGCCAACGTCGGCCAGCTGCAGCAGGTGCAGCAAGGCGCGCTGACCACGGCCAACACCTTCACGATGCAGCAGATCGCCGCCTTGCAGGGCGTCATGAACCAGGCGCTGTCCAACGGCCTGTGCAGCTTCAGCGGCGGCAACGTGACCTGCGGCACCGGCACGCAGGCCACGGGCACGGGCGCCACGGCGCTGGGCACCAACGCCACGGCCCAGGGCGACAACACCACGGCGATCGGCAACGGGGCGCAGGCGCGCTACGCAGGCTCGGTGGCGATCGGCGCGGGCGCGAAGGCGCTGGCCGATCCGACGACCGCCGTCGGCAACGACGCCATCGCCACGGGCAACAACGCGGTGGCACTGGGCGCCAACACGCTGGCCGCGGGATCGAACTCGGTCGCCCTCGGCCAGGGCTCGGTGGCCACGCGCGACAACTCGGTGTCGGTGGGCAATGCCGCCACCGGCCAGACGCGCAGCATCGCCAACGTGGCGCCCGGCGTGCTGCCCACCGACGCGGTCAATCTGCAGCAGGCGCAGCAGCTGACGGCGGCCGCGGTGTCCGAGGCGCGCAGCTTCGCGGCCAAGGGCGTGGCCGCGGCGATGGCGATGGGCGATGCGCCGATGCCGTCCGCACCGGGCAAGACCAGTTGGGCCGCGCAGCTGGCGAACTACAAGGGCCACTCCGCGATGGGTGCCAGCGTCGTGCACCGCCTCGCGACGGACATGCCGCTGGCGCTCTCCGCCGGGGTCAGCGGCTCGAGCGGATCGGTGGGCGTGCGCGTGGGGCTGAAGGGCGAGTTCTGACGCGAGGGCGCAGCTCACCCGCCGCGCATAAGAAAACACGAAAAGCGTATTTCCCAGCGACGGCCTGGCACGGGCACAGTCGCACGCCTGTATCGCTCTTTTCCGGCGCGCCCTCGGGGCCGCCCGGCTCTCCATGGCATCCATCCACGACACGCCGACGCGCCCCGCCGCGCCCACGGCTCCCGCCCGCTCTTCCACCCTCGCACCTTCGTCTCAGCAACTCGCCGAGCGCTTCCGCCCCGTCTTCGCACGCATCGCCGAACACGCGGCACAGCGCGAGAACGACCGCGAACTGGCCTACGCGCCGGTGGCCTGGCTCAAGGCCGCCCGCTTCGGCGCACTGCGCGTGCCGCTCGCGCACGGCGGCCTGGGCGCATCGGTCGAGCAGCTGTACGACCTGCTGATCGAACTCGGCGAGGCCGACTCCAACCTGCCGCAGATCCTTCGCGCGCACTTCGGCTTCATCGAGCGCCTGTTCGCCGAGATCGACCCCGTGCTGCACGGCCCGTGGATGCGCCTGGCGGCCGACGGCGTGATCTTCGGCAACGCCACCACCGAGCTCGGCGAAGGCGCGCTCGGCGCGCTGCAGACCACGCTCACGCGCGACGCGCAGAGCGCCGACACATGGCGCCTGGACGGCGACAAGTTCTACAGCACCGGCACGCTCTACGCCGACTGGATCTCGGTCGCGGCCCAGCGCCTGAACGACGACGGCAGCAGCGACCGCGTGATCGCGCTCGTGCCGGCGGAGGCCGCGGGTGTCGAGCGTGTCGACGACTGGCGCGGCTTCGGCCAGCGCCTGAGTGCCTCGGGCACGACGCGCTTTCGCCAGGTGCGCGTGAAGCCCGAGCACGTGCTGCTGTACGTGCGCGACCAGCCCACGCCGCTCACCGCGCATTTCCAGCTCACGCACCTGGCGACGCTGGCGGGCATCGCACGCGCCATCGTGCGCGATGCCGTGGCCTTCGTGCAGCCGCGCAAGCGCGTCTACAGCCACGGCAGCGGCGCCACGCCGCGCGAAGACCCGCTGGTGCAGCAGGTGATCGGCCAGCTCGCGAGCACGGCCTTCGTGGCGGCGTCGACGGTGCAGGCGGTAGCACGCGGCCTGGGCGAGGTCGACCGCCACCTGCAGCGCGGCGAGGCCGTGCCCGAGCAGCTGCTGTTCGAGGTGGAGCTGAACACCGCCAAGGCGCAGGCCGGCATCGTCGATGCGGTGCTGCAGGCGGGCACGCGGCTGTTCGACATCGGCGGCGCCTCTGCGCTGCAGGAAGACCGGCGGCTCGACCGACACTGGCGCAATGCGCGCACGCTGGCGTCGCACAACCCGACGATCTACAAGGGACGCGTGGTGGGCGACCACCTGCTCAACGGTGCGCGGCCGACCTTCTACTGGGCGGTCGGCGCCATCGCGAGCTGAGACGGAAAGAAAGAAGGAAGAAGCCGCGAGGCGGTGTTCAGACCCGCGGCAGCGCCGCGAGAAAGGTCGACACCACGATGGCAGCCGCGCGATCGAGCTGCAGGATGTCGGCGACGTCGAAGGCGTTCGGCGCCGTGTGGCCGCTGGTGCCGAGCGGCTTGCGGATTTCGACCAGCACTTCGGCGGCGAGTTCGCGATCGCTGCGCGGACGGCCGTCAGGGTGCATCACCCACTCGTCGACCTGCTCGATGGGGATGCTGCGAAACACCCCCACGATCGGGACGTACTTGTAGCGGTCCTCGCCCACGAGGATGGGCACGCTGAGATTGCAAAAAAACGTATTCGTCGACATGCGGAACGCCGTCGCTAGCCAAAGCAAAAGTTGATTAATTGTTTTCGAGTGTGACTCCGATAGTCATTTTCCCGACCGAGGGCATACGGCAAGACGTGACCTTCTGCACACAAAGTGCGGTCAATTCCGCCGAATTACTCGGGAAAACAACTACTTAATTCTTACACAAAGACACGGATGGCGCGCTTTGTGTACGATTTTTGGCATACGAAATGTTGCGACCGCCACCTCGGCCGGCCGAAACGGGCGCGCAAACAGCTGCGCCTCGCGGTGTCCGCACCGCGAGGAACGCAGGAAAAAACGAGAAGAAAAAAGCTCAGGCCGGCGCGCTGAACTGCGGCGCCCGCCGCTCGATGTTGGCCTTCACGGCCTCGAGCTGGTTGGGGCTGCCGATCAGCGCCTGCTGCTCGACCGACTCGGCGATCAGCAGCTCGGCGGCGCTGTGCGCGAGCGACGCGTTCAGCAGCCGCTTGCCGGCGCGGATCGCGTCGGGGCTCTTGGCGGCGATCTCGTGCGCCATCTGCAGCGCCTCGGCCAGCGGGTCGGCGGCCACGCGCGTGGCCAGGCCCAGGCGCACGGCCTCCTCGCCCGAGAAGATGCGGCCGGTGAAGGTGAGTTCGCGCACGACGTCGGTGCGCGCCAGTTCGCGCATCAGCACCATGCCCGCCATGTCGGGCACGAGGCCCCACTTGATCTCCATCACCGACAGCTTGGTGTCGGCCGCCACGAGCCGGATGTCGGCGCCCAGCGCCACCTGCAGCCCGCCGCCGAAGGCCACGCCGTGCACGGCCGCGATGACCGGCACCGGCACTTCGCGCCACACCATCGCCACCTGCTGCGCGGCATTCGAGAGGCCGTGCGTGCGCGCGACCAGGTCGGTGCCGCCGGCCGCGGCGCCCAGCACGTCGCTGGCGGCGCCCTGCCCCATGCGTTCGAACGACGCCATGTCCAGCCCCGCGCAGAAGGCCTTGCCGCGGCCCGCGATGACCACGGCGCGCACGCTCTTGTCGCCCCGCAGCGTCTCGCCCGCCTGGACCAGCGCGTCGAACATCGCGGGGTCGAGCGCGTTCATCTTGTCGGCGCGCGCCAGCTGCAGTTCCACCACGCCGTCGGCGTGGCGGGTCCATTCGATACGGTCGCTCATTGCATGTCTCCTGTCGGTGTCCGGGTATCGGCTCAGTATCGCGCGACCGGGCCGCTGGGCGATGATGCGCACTGTCGCCGACCCAACACCTCCGCCGCCTCGCCATGCCTCTGGACCGCCGTCACTTTCTCCTGCAATCGGGCGCCACCGCCGCCGTCGTCGCGCTGTTCGGCCAGGGCTGCGCGCGCTCGCAGTTGCCGCCTTCCACGGGGGTGACGAACCCGTCGGGCTTCTTCACCAGCGTGCCCATTTCGCAACGCGATGCGGTGGTGGTGCCGCCGGAATACGAGTGGCAGATGCTCTACCCCTGGGGCGCGCCCACGGGCGTTGCGGGCCGCATGCCGGCCTTCGCGCCCGACGCCGGCAACAGCGCCGACGAGCAGGCCCTGCAGGCGGGCATGCACCACGACGGCATGCACTTCTTCGCGCTCGATGCGCGCGGCGAACGCGGCCTGCTGGTGATGAACCACGAATACACCGACGAGCAGCTGCTGCACACCGACGGCGTGAAGGCCTGGAACGCCGACAAGGTCCGCAAGTCGCTGCATGCGATGGGCGTGTCGGTGATCGAAGTCCGCCGCACGCAAGAGGGCTGGCGCCAGGTGCTGCCCTCGACCTACGCGCGCCGCGTGCACGGCCGCACGCCGATGCGCATCGCCGGCCCCGCCGCGGGCACGCCATTGATGCGCACCGCCGCCGACCCGGCGGGCACCACCGTCTTCGGCACCTTCGCCAACTGCGCCATGGGCGTCACGCCCTGGGGCACCTACCTGACCTGCGAGGAGAACTTTCATGGCTACTTCGGCGGCCCGAAGGAGGCAGCCAAGAATGCGACACCCGCGCAGCGCCGCTACGGCACGGTGCCGGGCGCGCAGTGGGTGGAGTACTGGCGCTTCGACGAACGCTTCGACCTGAGCCGCCACCCGAACGAGCCGCACCGCTTCGGCTGGGTGGTCGAGATCGATCCCTTCGACCCCGAGTCGGTGCCCGTCAAGCGCACCGCGCTCGGCCGCAAGCGCCAGGAAAGCGCGACCTGCACCGTCACCAAGGACGGCCGCGTGGTGGTCTACATGGGCGACGACGCGCGCTTCGAATACATCTACAAGTTCGTGAGCCGCGACCCCGTGCGCCCCGGCACCGATGCCGCCGCGCGCGCCGCCAACCGGCACCTGCTCGACGAGGGCACGCTGCATGTCGCGCGCTTCGACGCCGATGGGCGCGGGCGCTGGCTTGAACTCGTGCACGGGCGCCACGGCATCGACGCCGCCAGCGGCTTCGCCAACCAAGCCGAAGTGCTGATCCACGCGCGGCTGGCGGGTGACATCGTCGGCGGCACGAAGATGGACCGCCCTGAATGGATCGCCGTGCATCCGCACAGCGGCGAGGTGTACGTCACGCTCACCAACAACTCGCAGCGCGGCGACCTCGGCAAGCCCGGCGCCGATGCCGCCAACCCGCGCGCGCCCAACTTCTTCGGCGGCATCCTGCGCTGGCGCGAGGACGGCGGCGACGCGGCCAGCACCACCTTCGCCTGGGACCACTACGCACTCGCAGGCGACCCCGCGCAGCCCGGCGCCGGCACCCGCTACCCCGGCGACCACGCCGACGCGTTCGGCTGCCCCGACGGGCTGCACTTCGACAGCGGCGGGCTGCTGTGGATCCAGACCGACATGAGCGGACAGTCCATGGGCAAGCCGCCCTATGCCGCGCTCGGCAACAACCAGATGCTGTGCGCCGACCCGGCCACGGGCCGCATCCAGCGCTTCCTCACGGGGCCCAACGGCTGCGAGATCACGGGCTGCGTGGTCACGCCCGACCGGCGCACGCTGTTCGTCAACATCCAGCACCCGGGCGAGTCGCGCGACGACGGCGACGCGAAGCACAACAGCGCCTGGCCCGACGCCGCGGTGCCCGGCAGCGCGCGCCCGCGCTCGGCCACGCTGGCGATCCGCCGGCGCGACGGCGGTATCGTCGGCACCTGACAGTCGAACACATCACAACAACAGCCCCAGGAGATCCCCGTCATGAGCATCCGCATCGTCCGCCTCGGCACCCCGCGCGCACCCGGCGAGGGCCTGCGCATCGGCACCGTGCGCCGCCCGCCGCGTGGCGTGCCGAAGACCGAGTTCGCCTCGCAGAACTGGTACGACGTGTGGTACCCCAACCTCGCGCCGTCGGCCGAGACGATGAAGCTGGGGCAGGAAGCCGAGACCCCGGCGCAATGGAACGCCTTCATGCGCAAGTACAAGGCCGAGATGGCCGAGACCGACGCCAGCCGCAGCCTCGACCTGCTCGCGGCGCTCTCGCACACCGCTGCGCTGGCGGTCGGCTGCTACTGCGAGGACGAGTCGCGCTGCCACCGCTCGCTGCTGCGCGGCCTGCTCGCCGAGCGCGGGGCGGACATCGCGGCCTGAGCGCGGTCGCTCAGACCAGCGGCGCGCCGACGAACACGGGCAGTTGCTCTGCCTGCGCCGTGTAGGCGGCGAGCAGCGGAAAGTCCGACGGGCGCACCGCGTCGGGCAGGATGAACTGCGTGAAGGTCCAGGCCACCGCCGCCGAAATGCCGCCCTGCGTGATCGTTTTTTCTGCGGGTGCCGCCAGCGGCGCAGCCGCCAGTTCGCGCTCCACCTCGGCATAGGCCGTATTCAGCTGGCCCTGCACGCGATCGACCCACGGCTGGTGCTGCTTCTCGCTGGGCCGCAGGTTGCGCTCGTAGACGATCTGCACCGTCTTCTCGCAGGCCGCGAGCGCGAGCCCCGTGAGGCGCAGGTCGCGCAACCGATCGGCCGGACCGGCAGGAAACAGACTGCGGCCGGCGGCCGCTTGCGCATGGTCGATGATGAGCGTCGAATCCATCAGCACCGTGCCGTCGTCGCACACCAGCGTCGGGGCCTTCACCACCGGGTTGATCGCGCGGAACTGCTCGAAGGTGCTGAAGACCGAGATCGAGCGGTGCTCGAAACCGAGGCCGAGCAGGCGCAGCGAGATCGCGGCGCGGCGAACGAAGGGCGAGTCGAGCATGCCGACGAGTTGCATGGGGTCTCCTGGAAAAAGATGACCGCCACCATAGTGCCGGCGCCGCGCGCGCAGAAGGGCAACCCATCGAAAATCGGCGCACCTTACCGATCGATCATCGGTCCCCTCTTCTTTCGCCGCACGCCATGACCCTCGACAAGAAAGACCGCCTCATCCTCGAAGCCCTGCAGACCGACGCGCGCCAGAGCCTGGCCGCGATCGGCAAGCGCATCGGCCTGTCGCAGCCGGCGATGAGCGAGCGCGTGCGCAAGCTCGAGCATGCGGGCGTGATCGAGGGCTACGGCGCGCGCGTGAACCTGCGCGCGCTGGGCGTGGGACTGGAGGCCATCATCCGCATCGACACCACGCACGCGGCCATTGCGCGCTACCTCGCGCTCTTCGAGGCCATGCCCGAAGTGCTCGCGGTGGACCGCGTGACCGGCGCCGACTGCTTCTTCGTGCGCTGCGCCATCGCCGAGCCGACCGACCTGGAGCGCGTGGTGGATGCGCTCGCGGTCGACGGTTCGGTGACCACCTCGCTCGTGCTGTCGAGCCCCGTGCGCAAGCTGGTCACCGTGGGTGCGGCAAAGGCGCCGCGCAAGTAACTTTCAGCGCTGCGCCTTGTCCTTCTGGTTCTGCGCCTCGATGCGTTCGCGCGCGGCCAGCCAGTCGGCGTCGCTCCACTCGCGCAGCTCGTAGAAGTTGCCGCCGGTGGCCAGCGCATTGCCACCGTCCATCATGATGCTCTGGCCCGTGAGCCAGTCGCACTGGCCCGGCGCCATCAGGAAGGACGCGAGGTTCTGCAGCTCACTCATGCGGCCCACGCGCGCCATCGGGTTGGTCTTGATGCTGCGCGCGCCGGGTTCCTCGCCGGGGTTCAGGCGCTTGCTCATGCCTTCGGTCGGGATCTCGCCCGGGCCCACGGCGTTCAGGCGGATGCCGTGGCGCGCCCACTCCACCGCGAGCGACTTGGTCATGACCTCGATGCCCGCCTTGCTCATGGCCGAAGGCACGACGTACGGGCTGCCGTTGTCGACCCAGGTGACGATGATGCTCATCACGCTGCGAAAGGCATCGCCCGGCTTCCACGCGCCCGACTTGGCCTGCGCCACCCAGCGCTTGCCCACCGCCTGCGTCACGTAGAAGCTGCCGTGGAACACGATGTTGGCCACGGCGTCGAAGGCGCGCGGCGAGAGGTTCTCGGTCGGCGAGACGAAGTTGCCCGCCGCGTTGTTGACGAGGCCGGTGAGCCCGCCGCTCTGGAACAGGCTCTCGACCATCTCGTCGACCTGTTGCGCGATGCGGATGTCGACGCCGAAGGCATCGATGCGCCGATCGGGAAACTGCTGGCGCCAGGCGGCGGCGGTTTCTTCGCAGACCGCCTGGCGCCGGCCGCAGATGGCGACGTCAGCGCCCAGGCTCAGGAATCGCTCGGCCATGGCACGGCCGAGGCCGGTGCCGCCGCCGGTGACGAGGATGCGCTGGCCGCGCATCAGGGATGCTTCGAACATGAGGGGTCTCCTTGGCGTTGCGGCAGCGGCAGGAGCGCGTGCTGCCATCGGCCGCATGCTACGACTGCCAGGGCGCCATGGCTTGCGGAATCTGGCTCTGCCGGCGGGTGAAAATGGCCGCGCCCCCCTTCCCTTTCACCCCTGGACCTTCCGGACACACGACCCATGCCCCGTTCCTCCGATGCCTCCTTCCTGCCGCTCGACGGCGTGCGCGTGCTGAGCCTGGCGCTCAACCTGCCGGGCCCCGCCGCGCTGCTGCGCTGCCGCACGATGGGCGCGGCCTGCCTCAAGCTGGAGCCGCCCGGCGGCGATCCGATGGGGCTGTACAACCGGCCCGCGTACACGGCGCTGCACGAGGGCGTGGAGGTCCGCACGGTCGACCTGAAGACAGAGGCCGGCCAGGCGCAGCTGCACGCCGAGCTGGCCCGCACCGACGTGCTGCTGACCTCGTTCCGCCCGTCGGCGCTGCAGAAGCTGAAGCTCGACTGGGCCTCGCTGCAGGCGCGGCATCCGGCGCTGTCGCAGGTCGCCATCGTCGGCGCCCCGGGCGAACGCGCCGAGGAGCCGGGCCACGACCTGACCTACCTCGCCGAGAGCGGCCTCGTCACCGGCACGGCGCTGCCGCCCACGCTGTATGCCGACATGGGCGGCGCGCTGCTGGCGAGCGAGGCGGTGCTGAAGGCCGTGCTGCAGCAGACGCGCCAGCGCGGCGGCGTGTACCTCGAGGTGGCGCTGAACGCCTCGGCCGACTGGCTCGCCCTGCCCCGCACCTGGGGCCTGACGAAGCCCGAAGGTGCGGTGGGCGGCGCGCACGCGGGCTACCGCGTCTATCCCTGTGCCGACGGCCGCGTGGCCGTGGCGGCGCTGGAACCGCACTTCGCCGCGCGCCTGTGCGACGTGGCCGGCGTGGCGCCGCCGGACATGATGGCGCCGGCCACGCACGCGGCACTGGCCACCTGGCTCGCGACGCGCACGCGCGCCGAGCTGGAGGCCATGGGCCGTGAGCGCGACGTCCCGCTGCTCACGCTGGCCGACTGACGGCGCTCAGGACGCCGGCAGGCGCAGTTCGCTCAGCTTGCGGTCGAGCTTGATGAGCCAGATGCGCGTCGGCCGCTCCAGGTCGGAGCCGCGCGTGATGCGCGCCCGGGTTGCGCCCGCGGGGCAGCCGCGGAGCTGGCCGTCGACGGCGGCCGTGCACTCTTCCACGCTGCCGGCCAGGCGGGTGCCATCGGCGGCGAGCAGCACGGTGCCCAGGCCGAAGTCGTTGTCGTTCACCAGCGCCAGGGTCTGGTCGTCGACGATGGTCAGGCCCTCGGCCTTCTCGGCCAGCCAGCCCAGCACGTTGAGGTCGAGCAGCTCGGTCTTGCGCATCGTCACCACGGTCGAATAGTCGGCACCGTTCGACACGGCCTGCGTGATGCTGCTGATCTCCAGGCTGTGGTCGAGGGCCTTGATGTCGGTTGCATTGGCCGGCAGCTCCACCAGCATCAGCTTGTTGAACACCTTGCCGTCGCCCTTGCGCGCCCCCTGCTCGATGACGATGAAGCGGCCGTTGCCCAGGCTCACCATGTCGCCGAGCTTGGCGTTGCCGGTGCGGTCCTTGTCGTACTGGCTGCCGTCGATCGGGTAGGCGTAGAGCTTCGAGGTCTCGGTGGCCGGATCGAACGCGAGCCAGCGCGTGAACTTGGCGATGTGGCGCACGTCGGTGTTGCTGCCGCCCGGCGGCTTGGCCTTGATCGACTTGCCGTTGGCGTCGCGCGGGTCGATCGGGCTCTGCAGGAAGCCGTGCAGCACGCCGCTGGCCGCGTCGAGCGTCAGGCCTTCCATGCCGCGGTTGGGGCGGCGCTGGGCCAGCACGGCCGGCAGGTCGGTGGCGCCGGGGCCGGGTGCGTACTTCTTCTCGATCACGCCGCTGGCGATGTTCAGGCGCGCGATGAACGGGCCGTACTCGTCGCTGGTCCACAGCACGTTGCGCGCCTTGTCGAGCACCAGCGTCTCGGGGTCGAGGCCGTTGGCGTCGTAGCCGGCCTTGGCTTCGTCGAACTTGTACTGGTCGGTCAACGGGGTCTCGCCGGTCGAGCCCACGCCCGAGCGCGGCGGCAGGCCGGTGATCTTCGTGTTCGCTTCGCGCTTGAGCGGCACGCTGGTGCTGAGCACCGCGCCGGTCTTGCCCACGCGCACGATGCCGAAGCTCGGCGCGAACGATGGCGCCGGGAACACCTTGCTGATGCTGGTGACACCGTCGCCGCCGCCGGGCACGGGCGCGGTCGGACCGTCGCCGTTCGGGCCGCGGTCGGTGATGGCGTAGAACTCGAGCGCGCCGTCGTCGGCCTTGCCCTTGAACGCCAGGCCCGAGCCGTAGGCCGGCAGGAAGCCCTGCGGAAAGTCGGCCTTGATGTCCGCGCTGTCGCCCTCGTAGGGCACGTGGAAGCGGGTGTCGGCCTGCAGCTGGTAACGCGTGACGGCGATGCCGATGGCGCCGAGCTGGTTCGTCTGCTTCGATGCTTCGGTGACCGGTGCACCCAGGCGCGAGGCCAGCGTGTCCTCGAAGTGTTCGCGGGCCAGCATGCGGCGGTTCGAGTCGACCATGCGGGCATTGTAGGGAGCGGGCAACGCGGCCAGCACTGCGTTGAGCGCAGTGTGGAAGACGTCGGGCGCGGCGTTGAAATCGAGCGCGCCGGCCGTCAGCGCAGCCTTGAGCGCGGGCGTCAGGCGGATGCCGTTGGCGGGATCGCGGTCCTCGTCGAAGCTCTGCAGCGCGAGCAGGCGGTTGACCACAGCATCGGCCTTCACGTCGCTGCCGCCGGCCAGGGTGAGCGGCGTGATCGCGTCGCCGCATGCGGCGCTGCCCAGGGCCAGCGCGCCGGCGCTGAAGGTGACGGTCTCGCCATCCTTGCAGATGAATTCGCCCTTGGCGTTGGTGGCGGCCTTGGGGGCGCTGCCGGCCACGTAGTCGAGGCCTTCGACTGCGGCATCCAGGAAGGTGCCCGTCTTCGACTGTGCAGCGGGCGGATTGGTCGTGCCGCCGCCCACCGGGAACGACCAGCCGCCCCCGCCGCCGTTGCCGCCGCCGCAGGCGGTCAGCACCGCGCCAGCGCCCACGAGCGCCAGCCATCCCATCCTCGATCCTCTTGTTGTCTTGCGCATTGCTTGTTGTCCTTGTGATGCGCCCGCGCAAAGGCGCAAGCCCCGGCGATTAATGCCGAGGCAGATGACAAGCCCGTGAAATTGCAACCGAAAGGTTGCGGTGGTCGGCGCCTTCTCAGCGACCGCTGCCGTCGCGCTGCCGGTCTTCGCGCTTGACCGCGAGGTAGGTGTCGAGGTCGACCTCGTGCAGCTGGCGCGGGTAGCGCTCGGCCGCCGCGAACCAGTAGCGCTGCCGGCGCTCGGCCGGGTCGTTGGCGCCGGTGGCCAGGTAGGCGTCGAGCGTGAGGAAGTAGCGCATCGCATTGCGCTCCACCAGCCCGCGCAGGCCGCGGATGTACTCGGGCTGCCCGTCGGCGCCCTTGCCCACCACGGTGAAGCCCACCTTGGAACTGCCGAAGGTGGCGAGGTAGGCCTGCGTGGCAAGCCGCACCATCGTGTTGTGGTTGTAGCCGTAGCTGAAGTGCAGGAAGGTCTTGCGCTCGTCGAGCGCCACCGCTTCGAGCCGCACGCGGTAGTTGCTGGTGCCGAACGGGCCGGTGTCGGCCGACATCTCAACCTGCAGGTGCTCGGGCGTGGCGCTGGCCACGCGGTAGGCAAAAGGCAGCTCGAAGGCCTGGTCGACCGGCTTGTCGTAGCGGCGCACCACGAACAGCGTGAGCGTCTCCTTGCCTTGCGGCGAGGTGCTGATGCGGCAGCGCCGGTTGTTGATGTGCAGCGTGAGCAGTTCGCACCAGTGGTCCGAGCCCTTGAGTGCCGCGCTGACCTTCGACAGCGGGTGCTCGACCACAGCGTAGATGTCGCCCTCGAGGCCGCCGGGCGTCTCGGTGGAGTCGAGCTGCACGGGGCGCCCGAAGCGGCTCTGGTCGAGCTTGTCGCTGAGCTTCTGGTGCTCGGCGCGCAGGGCCTGGGCACCCGCGGGCGCGGAGGCCTCGGGGGCCGCCGCCTGCGCCAGCAGCGACACGCCGCAGCAGGCGGCCATCGCCAGGATGCGTTTCCACGAAACCGGCAAGGGGGGCGAACGGCTCATCATGGGGCTACACGATACCCCGGTTCCGCCGCACCAGCAGCAGCATCGCCCCTGCCAGCAGCGCCGCCCCCAGCCATTGGCGCGGCGCCATCGGCTGGGCCAGCCACAGCGCCGCCAGCCATGCCGCCACCAGCGGCTCGACCAGCGTGCCGACCACCGCCGCCGTCGGCGACAGCCGACGCGCGCCCCAGGCGAAGGCCAGGTAGGCGACCGAGGTGGTGGCCACGCCGGTGTAGGCCGCGCCCGTCCATTGCGCCGTGCCCTCGGGCCAGGTGATGCCGTTCGCCACGGCGACGCCGAGCATGCACAGCGCCGCGGCGCTCATGCCCCAGGCGGACGCGGTGACGGCCGGCACCCGCGCCGGCATGCGCGCGTTGCCCAGCACCACCAGCGCATAGCAGACGGCCGAGCCGAAGGACCACGCGAGCCCGACACCGTAGCCCGCCGGCAAGGCGCCCCAGCCAGCGGCCGGCATCACCAGCAGCAGCACGCCCGCCAGCGCCAGCACGAGGCCGCCGAGCAGGCGCGCGCCGAAGGGCTCGTAGCCGCGCAGCACCGACACGCAGGCCACGATCAGCGGCGCGCAGCAGATCGAGATCACCGTCGGCAACGCGGCGCCCAGGTGCGCGATGCCGGCGAACCAGCAGCTCACGTTCAGCGCCATCGCGGCGCCGGTGCCGACGACGTGGCCCTGCTCGCGCCGCGTCAGATGGCGCCAGCCGGCATCGGCGACCGATGAACGCCGCGTCGCCTGCCAGTGCAGCCACCACAGCAGCGGCATGCCCAGCGCGAAGCGCGCCAGCGACAGGCTGTGTGGCGCGATGCCGCCGTCGATCAGGAATTGCGCCACCAGGGCGCCGCCGCCCCAGAGCACGCCGGCCAGCAGCACGCCGCCCCAGGCCAGGGCGGCCGTTGTTCTTGCATTCATGTTGAAACTCTCCGTGAGGCCCGTCGCCTCGGCGTCGCGTCGACGCATTGCCGGGGGCGGGCATGACCATCCGGCCGCCGCCCAGCTCTTCTTCATTCAGCGGAAGAAGGCGGACGGCAGCGACCACTTGCGGGCCTGACGGGCGCGGCGCGAGGCGCGCGCGAACGTCAGCGGCAGGTCGACGAAGGGGGAGAGTGATGCAGGTGCATGAGCGGCCGATGATAGGAGCGGCGCCCCGCGCCCACAAGAGAGAATCGCCCGCATGTGCCCTGCCCTTTTCCCTCGCATGCCATGAAGCGCCAAGGTCGACTCGTTCGTTGGGAGGCCGAGCGCGGCTTCGGTTTCATCCGCAGCCCGGAGGTGTCGGCCGACGTGTTCGTGCACCTGCGCGACTTTCGCGACCGCCAGCTGAAGCCTCAGGTCGGCATGGCGGTGCACTTCGAAGAGATCCATGTCGGCGGCAAGGGGCCGCGGGCGATGGCCGTGGAGGCTGCGGCCTCGGCGGGTGCCGTGCCCCGCGCAGCCTCACGCGCGCAGCCGCGCCGGCCTTCGGGCCGCAGCACGGCCGGCACGCCATGGGGCGCGTGGCTGATCGGGGTCTATGTGCTGGGCCTGGGCGCCGCTGTCTGGCTCGGTCGCCTGCCACTGCTCACACTGGCGGTCGTCGCGGGACTGAGCCTGCTCACCTTCGGGGTCTATGCCTTCGACAAGAGCGCGGCGCAGGCCGGGCGCTGGCGCACACAGGAAAGCACGCTGCACCTGCTCGCCCTCACGGGCGGCTGGCCGGGCGCGTGGTGCGCGCAGCAACTGCTGCGGCACAAGTCGAGCAAGGCGAGTTTCCTGTGGAGGTTCTACGCCACGGTCGCGCTGCATTGCGCGGCGGTGCTGGCGTGGGTGTTCTGGCTATCGAAGCACGCGACCTTCGGCTGACCGCGCCTTCGACCAGGCCTCAACGCACCTTGCGTGAAGGCTTGTTGAGCGGCTTGCCGCCGCTGCCGTTGTCGCGCGGCGGCAGGCCCGTGTGCTGCGTGAGGATGCGGCCCTTGGAGGGCTTCACCGGCGCCAGCCTGACCGGTGCCGCGGCCTTCGCAGCCACCGGCGCGGAGGTCGAGTTCTTGCGGCGCGCGCTGGTGTAGCCGCCATCGGTCAGCGGCTGCCACGTCGGGATGAGGTGGTGCTTGCCGTTGCCGATGAGGTCGGCGCGGCCCATGCTCTTGAGGGCCTCGCGCAGCAGCGGCCAGTTGTTGGCATCGTGGTAGCGCAGGAAGGCCTTGTGCAGGCGGCGGCGCTTGTCGCCGCGCACGATGTCCACCGTCTCGCTCTCGCGCGTGATCTTGCGCAGCGGGTTCTTGTTGGTGTGGTACATCGTCGTCGCCGTGGCCATCGGGCTCGGGTAGAACGTTTGCACCTGGTCGGCGCGGAAGCCGTTCTTCTTGAGCCAGATTGCGAGGTTCATCATGTCCTCGTCGCTGGTGCCCGGGTGCGCGGCAATGAAGTACGGAATGAGGTACTGCTTCTTGCCCGCCTCGGCCGAGTACTTCTCGAACATCTGCTTGAACTTGTCGTAGCTGCCGATGCCGGGCTTCATCATCTTGGTGAGCGGGCCCTGCTCGGTGTGCTCGGGCGCGATCTTCAGGTAGCCGCCGACGTGGTGCTGCACCAGCTCCTTCACGTACTCGGGCGACTGCACGGCCAGGTCGTAGCGCAGGCCGGAACCAATCAGGATCTTCTTGATGCCCTTGAGCGCCCGCGCGCGGCGGTAGATCTTGATGAGCGGGTCGTGGTTGGTGCCCAGGTTCGGGCAGATGCCCGGGTACACGCAGCTGGGCTTGCGGCACGCCGCCTCGATCGCGGGGCTCTTGCAGCCCAGGCGGTACATGTTGGCCGTGGGGCCGCCCAGGTCGGAGATGGTGCCGGTGAAGCCGCTGACCGAGTCGCGGATGGCCTCGACCTCCTTGATGATCGAGTCTTCCGAGCGGCTCTGGATGATGCGGCCCTCGTGCTCGGTGATCGAGCAGAAGGTGCAGCCGCCGAAGCAGCCGCGCATGATGTTCACGCTGAAGCGGATCATTTCCCACGCGGGGATCTTGGTCGCGCCGTCGTGGCTGCCGTTCTCGTCGGCGTAGCGCGGGTGCGGGCTGCGTGCGTACGGCAGGTCGAACACGTGGTCCATCTCGGCCGTGGTGAGCGGAATGGGCGGCGGGTTGATCCACACGTCGCGCGCCGTGGCGCCCTCGCCGTGCGCCTGCACCAGTGCACGAGCGTTGCCGGGGTTGGTCTCGAGGTGCAGCACGCGGTTGGCGTGCGCGTAGAGCACCGGGTCGCTGCGCACCTGTTCGTACGAAGGCAGGCGGATCACCGAGCGGTCGCGCGGCGGCACGGCGATCTTGCCGCGGCCTTGCAGCGCCGGGTTGGGCACGAAGTTCAGCGGCTTGATGGCGGGGTTGACGACCGAGCCCGCAGCGGAGCCCGCGGCTTCGGCGGCCTTGGCGACGGCTTGCGCCTCGTCTTCCTTCGCGCAGGTGGCGCCGTTGGCCTTGGCCTGGTCAGACACCATCAGGTACGGGTTGACGTGCGCCTCGACGCGACCGGGTTCGTCGACGCTGGTGGAGTTGATCTCGAACCAGGCCTCGGGCGTTTCGCGCCGCACATAGGCGGTGCCGCGCACGTCGGTGATCTGCTGCACCGGCTCCTTGGCGGCCAGGCGGTGCGCGATCTCGACGATGGCGCGCTCGGCGTTGCCGTACAGCAGCAGGTCGCACTTGGCATCGACGACGATGGAGCGGCGCACCTTGTCCGACCAGTAGTCGTAGTGCGCGATGCGGCGCAGCGAGCCTTCGATGCCGCCGAGGATGATCGGCACGTCGTTCCAGGCTTCCTTGCAGCGCTGCGAATACACGATGGCCGCGCGGTCGGGGCGCGAGCCGCCGACGTCGCCGGGGGTGTAGGCGTCGTCGCTGCGGATCTTCCGGTCGGCCGTGTAGCGGTTGATCATCGAATCCATGTTGCCGGCCGTGACGCCGAAGAACAGGTTCGGCTTGCCCAGCACCTTGAAGGGCTCGGCGCTTTGCCAGTCGGGCTGCGCGATGATGCCCACGCGAAAGCCCTGCGCCTCGAGCATGCGGCCGATGACCGACATGCCGAAGCTGGGGTGGTCGACGTAGGCGTCGCCCGTGACCACGATGATGTCGCAGCTGTCCCAGCCGAGCGCGTCCATCTCCTTGCGCGAGGTCGGCAGGAACTTGGCCGTGCCGAAACGGGCCGCCCAGTACTTGCGGTAGCTGGTCAGCGGCTTGGCGGCACGCGCAAAAAAGGAGACGTCGACGGGGGCGTTCATCGGTGGGAGCGGACAGCGCCGGGGCGCCGCCTGTGTGGGCAACCCTCGATTTTAGGGTTTTCCAGCATTTCTGTCGCCCTGAAGATCCCTTGCCCCGGGATGCGAGGGCTCTTATTTGATTGCCAAAGTCAATCAATTTGAATGACAATGGCAACCATGCCCACGCCAACGCCCCCCGTCGACCCGTCCGCCGTCAAGGCCATCCGCCGGTTCAACCGCTTCTACACCCGCCGCATCGGCGCCCTCGACCCCTACCTGGGCAGTGACCTGTCGCTGACCGACGTGCGCGTGCTCTACGAGCTGGCGCACCGCGAAACCCCCGTCGCCAGCGAGATCGGGCGCGACCTGGGCTTCGACGCTGGCTACCTCAGCCGCATCCTGCGCCGCTTCGAAACCCACGGCTGGCTCACGCGCGAGCCGCACCCGCGCGACGCCCGCCAGAGCCTGCTGCGCCTGACCGAGGCCGGCCATGCCGCGTTTGCGCCGCTGCAACAGAAATCGCGCGACGAAGCCGCCGCCCTGCTCGCCGCGCTGCCGCCGGCGCAACAAAACCAGCTGGTGCAGGCCATGGACACGGTGCAGTCGCTGCTCGAACCGGCCGCGCCGCCGGCCCGTCCCCAGGCCGCCGTGCTGCGCGACCCGGCACCCGGCGACATCGGCTGGGTGGTGCAGCAGCACGGCGAGCTGTACGCGCGCGAATACGGCTGGGACCACCGCTTCGAAGCGCTCGTGGCGGGCATCGCAGGCGAGTTCCTGCTCAAGTTCCAGCCCGAATGGGAGCGTTGCTGGATCGCCGAGCTCAACGGCGAGCGCGTCGGCGCGATCTTCGTGGTGCGCAAGTCGGCCACCGTGGCGCAGCTGCGCATGCTGATCCTCACGCCGGCCGCGCGCGGGCTGGGCCTGGGCGGACGCCTCGTGGACGAGTGCATCGCCTTCGCGCGCCGCAAGGGCTACAAGAAGATGACGCTGTGGACCAACAGCTGCCTCACGGCCGCGCGCAGCATCTACGCCAAGCGCGGCTTCCAGCTCACGCACTCGGAGCCGCACGAGGGCTACGGGCAGCCGCAGGTGGGCGAGACGTGGGAACTGAAGCTGTAGCGCCTACTGCATGTACCAGCCGTGGCTCACCACCAGCGACTGGCCGGTGAGTGCATTGGTCGGGAACGCCGCGAACAGCAGCGCCACGCGCGCCACGTCATCGGTGGTGGTGAACTCGCCATCCACCGTCTCCTTGAGCATCACGTTCTTGACGACCTGCTCCTCGGTGATGCCCAGCGTCTTCGCCTGCTCGGGAATCTGCTTCTCGACCAGCGGCGTGCGCACGAAGCCCGGGCAGATCACGTTGGCGCGCACGCCGTGCTTGGCGCCTTCCTTGGCGACCGTCTTGGCCAGCCCGATGAGGCCGTGCTTGGCCGTCACGTACGGCGCCTTCAGCAGCGACGCTTCCTTCGAGTGCACCGAGCCCATGTAGATCACGCTGCCGCCGCGGCCCTGTGCGTACATGTGCTTCAGGCAGGCCTTGGTGGTGAGGAACGCACCGTCCAGGTGAATGGCGAGCATCTTCTTCCAGTCGGCGAAGCTGAACTCGTCGACTGGATGCACGATCTGGATGCCGGCGTTGCTGATGAGGATGTCGATGCCGCCGAAGGCCTTCGCGCCCTCCTCCACCGAGGCATTGACCTGGTCTTCGTTCGTCACGTCGACGCCCACGCCGATGGCCTGCGCGCCCGTGGCCTTCAGTTCGGCGGCGGTGACGTCGGCCGCTTCCTTGTTGAGGTCGGCAATGATGATCTTCGCGCCTTCCTGCGCGAACAGGATGGCGATTTCCTTGCCGATGCCGCTGGCCGAGCCGGTGATGTAGGCGACCTTGTCCTTGAGTTGCATGGTGAAGCGTCCTTGGAAGTGGTGGATAGGAAAAAAACGAGCAAGAACCGGGCACGCGCCCGGCTGACGTCCCTCAGCGCGACAGTCCCGGCCGCTTGATGCGCCCGGTGCCCGGCTCGCCGAGGTCGAAGGTGGTCACGCCGTTCACCGTGGCGTCGGCGCGCAGCGTCTCGGGATGCGCGAGCGTCTTGCCCATGTCGCGCACGCCCGATTCCCAGTGCTCCTCGACCGCGGCGCGCGAGAACTCGTAGTCCTTCGACTCGAGCTCGTACGTCTTGTCGCGGTAGATCAGGTGAAAGATGTCGATCGGCTCGTGCGTGAGCTGCGCCTGCACCTCGACCACGCTCGGGTCGTTGCGCAGACCGGGCGGCAGCTTGGCGATCAGGTCGGCAATCGCCTGCTGCAGGTTCATGTTGGCCGCCAGCGCGTCGGTGTTCAGGCGCGTGCGGCTCGAATAGGTGATGTCCTTCTGGCGCTCCATCACGCCCGACAGCGTGTGCGGCATCTCGCCGCGCGCGTTGAACAGGTCGACCTGCAGCACCACCAGTGCCTCGGAACGCGGATGCGTGTCGAGCACGTACTGCAGCGGCGTGTTCGAGACGATGCCGCCGTCCCAGTAGTCGTCGCCGTCGATGTGCACCGGCGCAAAGCCCGGCGGCAGCGCGCCGCTGGCCATGATGTGCTCGGGGCCGATGCGCTGGCGTGTGTTGTCGAAGTACACCGAGTTGCCGGTGCGCACATTGACGGCACCGACGCTGAAGCGCGCCTCGCAGGCGTTGATGCGGTCGAAGTCGATGAGCCGCTCCAGCGTGGCCTTCAGCGGCGAGGTGTCGTAATAGCTCAGGAGCGGCGCGGCACCGCCCAGCAGCAGGGCCGGCGAATAGCGCGGCTCGAAGAAACCCGGAATGCCGACCAGCGACGCCATGGTGGCGCTCCACTGGTTCTGCGTGGCGCGGTCGCCCAGCCACGACGGCAGGCGCTGCGCCGGCCCCGAAGACACCAGGTGCCAGAACTCGCGCAGCCGGTCGACCCGCTGCGCGGGCGCATTGCCGGCGATGAGCGCGGCGTTGATGGCGCCGATCGACACGCCCGCGATCCAGTGCGGTTGCAGGTCGGTCTCGCTGAGCGCGGCGTACACGCCCGCCTGGTAGGCGCCGAGCGCACCGCCGCCCTGCAGCACGAGCGCCTTGCGGGCGGCGCGCATGCCTTCGCGGCGGGCGATGAAGGGATGGGGTGGTGCGTGCGAAGAAGAGGAAGCAGCGGTGGCGGCGCGAGGCTTTTTCTTGGGTGTCGTCGTCATGCGGTCATTGGACACCAGCCCCGCGACAGCCACCTGACCAGGGGCCTTTTCGCGGCTTCGGCCCGGACGAATCTCACATCTTCGGCAGCATCTGCCCGCGGATCTCGCCGCCCGGGTTGGCGGCCGTGTGGATGTTGGCGTACCACTTGCCGGCCACGAGATCGGCCGCCTGCGCCGGCGTGAGCGTGGCCTGGCCCTCGATCGGGCTTGCCGGACTCGCGAAGGGCAGCACCACGCCGGCATTCGCGCCCGCGGCGGCGGGCCCGTGGAAGTGGGCCGCCGTGGCCGGGCCGCTCAGGCCTTCGTAGGTGATCTTGTACTTGAGCACGTTGGTGTCGCGGTTGAGCCAGGCCTCAGCCATGCCGCTGCCGCGCGTCATGTTGGGCGGCACCTGGCTGGCCGCGTTCATCGCGCCGCTGAAGCTCGCGACGTTCGACTTCGACATCATTCCGCAGCCGGCCAGAGCGACGGCGGCCAGGCCCGCGACGAGGGTGCTGCGCCAGAGTGTGCGAGTGTTGTTCATGGTCGGGGTCTCCTGTGGATGAAAGCATTCAGCATAGGCAGACGCCGCCTGCGGCCTTGTCGGCCAGCGCCCCTTCTTCGCACGCCTGTGCAAGAGAATGCAACGATGATTTCCGACGACACCCTTCCTTCTGCACACGACGTGGTCGCCTTCTGGCGCGATGCCGGACCCGAGCGCTGGTTCGCGAAAAGCGATGCCTTCGATGCCGCATGCATCGACCAGTTGGCCGCCGCCCACCAGGCCGCGGCCAGTGGCCGGCTCGACCACTGGGCCGACACCGCCGAAGGCGCGCTGGCGCTGCTGGTGCTGCTCGACCAGTTCCCGCGCAATGCCTGGCGCCAGAACCCGCACATGCTCGCCACCGACGGCCTCGCGCTGGCCGTGGCGCGCCGCGCCGTCGAGGCCGGCTTCGACCGGCAGGCCGAGGCGCTGATGCAGCGCTTTTTCTACCTGCCCTTCATGCACTCGGAGGTGCTGGCCGAGCAGGAGCGTTCGGTCGAACTCAACGCCACGCAGGACGCCAACACGCAGCACTTCGCCGTGCTGCACCGCGACATCGTGGCGCGCTTCGGGCGCTTTCCGCACCGCAACCGGATGCTCGGGCGCAACACCACGCCGGAAGAGCAGGCGTTTCTCGACGAAGGCGGCTTCGCCGGTTAGGCCGTGTCGACGTGCGCGGGCAGCGGCACGTCGCGCGTCGGCGACGCCTGCCCCGCCGGCTCGCCGATGGCGTCCTTCATCGAGCCGTAGGTGCGCGCATAGACCCAGGTGAACTCGGCGCCCAGCAGGAAGATCTGCGCCGAGTAGTACACCCACACCAGCACCACCACCAGCGAGCCGGCCGCGCCGTAGCCCGAGGCCACGCTGCTCTTGCCGATGTACAGGCCGATGAGGTGCTTGCCCACGGTGAACAGCAGCGCCGTCACCGCCGCGCCCACCCACACGTCGCGCCACTGCACCTTGGCGCGCGGCATGATCTTGTAGATCATCGCGAAGATCACCGTGACCATCGCGAAGCTGAAGACGAAGTTCACCACCTGCGCCAGCGTGGCCCAGGCACCGAACATCGGCGACCACCACTTGCCCAGCGCGGCCAGTGCCGCGCTCGCCACCAGCGACACCATGAGCAGGAAGCCGATGCCCATGATCATGCTGAACGACAGCAGGCGCACGCGCAGCATGTTGAAGACGCCCTTGTTGCGGGTGCGCGCGGGGGCACGCCAGATGCGGTCGAGCGCGTCCTGCAGCTCGCCGAAGACGGTGGTCGCACCCACGATCAGCAGCGCGATACCGACCACCGTGGCCACGATGCCCTCGGTCGGCTTGTTGACCGCCTGCAGCATGCCCTGCACCGCCGCCGCGCCCTGCTCGCCCATGAGGCCCGAGAGCTGCGCGAAGATCTCGCCGCGCGCGGCCTCCTGCCCGAAGACCAGGCCGGCCACCGCGATCACGATCAGCAGCAGCGGCGCAATGGAGAACACCGTGTAGTAGGCCAGCGCCGCGCCCATGCTCGGGGCGTAGTCGTTGGACCAGGAAGCGAAGGCGCGCCGGCAGAGATCGAAGAGTGCGCGAAGTCGAATGAGCATGGCGTCGGGTCCCGGTGAAGCAGTCCGCCTACGATAATCGTTCCACATGCATCCGTCCGCCCCCGCCGCGGCATCGCCGCCCGACCACCCGCAGCCCGCGTCGCCACGCGACCTTTTTGTTTCATTCACCTGGCTCGCGCTGCAGGGCTTCGGCGGCGTCCTCGCCATCGTCCAGCGCGAGATGGTCGAGAAGAAGAAGTGGCTCACGCCCGACCAGTTCCTCGAGGACTGGGCCGTGGCCCAGGTGATGCCGGGGCCGAACGTGATCAACCTCGCGCTGATGATCGGCGACCGCTACTTCGGCCTGCGCGGCGCCGTAGCCGCGGTGGCGGGCATGCTCACCGTGCCGCTGTTCGTGATCCTCGCGCTGGCCGTGCTCTACGCGCACTACGCCGCCAACCCGCAGGTGGCGGCAGCGCTGCGCGGCATGGGCGCGGTGTCGGGCGGGCTCATCGCGGCCACGGGCATCAAGCTGATCCCGCAGCTGCGCAAGCACCCGCTGGGCTTTGCGACCTGCCTCGCGTTCGTGGCGCTGGTGTTCGCGGCCATCGCCCTCCTGAAGATTCCGCTGGGGTGGGTGCTGCTGGCGGTGGGCGGCGTGGCCTGCGTGTGGACCTGGAAGAAGATTTCCCCATGACCATCGCGATGCAGTGGCACGACTGGCTGGCCCTCTTCGGCCAGTACCTGCTGCTGTCGCTGCTGTCGATCAGCGGCGCGATCACCACGGTGCCCGACATGCACCGCTACCTCGTGGCGCAGCACGGCTGGCTCACCGAGGCCCAGTTCACCTCCTCGGTCGCCATCGCCCAGGCCGCGCCCGGGCCCAACGTGCTGTTCGTGGCGCTGATGGGCTGGAACGTCGGGCTGAACGCGGGCGGCGGCATCGGCGCCGGGCCCATGGCCTGGCTGCTGGGCTTCTTCGGCCTGATGGTCACGATGGTCGGCATCATGCTGCCGAGCACCACCCTCACCTACGTCGCCACGCGCTGGGGCCACCGCAACCGCACGCGCCGCGAGGTGCGCGCCTTCAAGCAGGGCATGGCGCCGGTGGTGGTCGGGCTGCTCATCGCCACCGGCTGGGTGCTGGCCGGCGGCAACCAGTCGAGCGGCGTGCCGGCCTGGCACCTGTGGCTGCTCAGCGGCGTGGCCGCGCTGGTGGTCTGGCGCACGCGCATCCACCTGCTGTGGCTGCTGGGCTGCGGCGCGGCGCTGGGCGCGGTAGGCTTCGTTTGAGCCCTTTTTCTTTCTGCATACTTTTTCTTTCAGGAGCCCTCTGCCATGTCGCAACTTCGTCCGCTCGGCCGTTCCAGCCTTCGGGTGTCTCCCCTCGCCTTCGGTGGCAACGTGTTCGGCTGGACCGTCGACGAGGCGGCCTCGTTCAAGCTGCTCGACGCCTGGCTCGACGCCGGCTTCAACTTCGTCGACACCGCCGACGTCTACTCGGCCTGGGTGCCGGGCCATGTGGGCGGCGAGTCGGAGACGATCATCGGCAAGTGGCTCAAGCACAGCGGCAAGCGCAACCGCGTGGTGCTCGCCACCAAGGTCGGCAAGCCGATGGGCGAAGGCAAGGTGGGCCTGTCGCCCACCTACATCCGCGAGGCCGTCGAGGCGTCGCTCAAGCGCCTGCAGACCGACTACATCGACCTGTACCAGTCGCACGACGACGATGCGAACACGCCGCTCGAAGACACGCTGGGCACCTTCGACGCGCTCATCAAGGAGGGCAAGGTGCGCGCCATCGGCGCCTCGAACTACACGGCGCCGCGGCTGGCCGAGGCGCTCGACGTGTCGGAGCGCCTGGGCATCGCGCGCTACGAGAGCCTGCAGCCGCTGTACAACCTGTACGACCGCGCAGTGTTCGAAGATGCCCTGGAGCCGCTGTGCCTCAAGCGCGAAGTGGGCGTGATCAACTTCTACGCGCTGGCGGCGGGCTTTCTCACCGGCAAGTACCGCACCGAGGCCGATGCGGCCAAGAGCGCACGCGGTGCCAACACCACCAAGAAGTACCTGAACCCGCGCGGCCTGCGCATCCTCGATGCGCTGGACAAGGTGGCCCAGCAGTACAACGCCAAGCCCGGACAGGTCGCCATCGCCTGGCAGATCGCACGGCCCGGCGTGACGGCGCCGATCGCCAGCGCCACCTCGCTGGCGCAGCTCGAAGAACTGGTGGTGGCCACGCAGCTCAAGCTGGACGCGGGCACCATCGACATGCTCGACCGGGCCAGCGCCGAGACGCCGGCCTGAGCCTCGGCTAGCCGTCGACCGGGTTCAACGGCGTCGCCAGGATGCGCTGGTAGAACGCCACGTCCAGCCAGCGGCCGAACTTGAAGCCGGCCTGCCGCACGGTGCCTGAGTGCGTGAAGCCCAGGCGCTCGTGCAGCGCGATGCTGCCGGCATTCGAGGCGTCGATGGCGCCGACCATCACATGCACCTCGCGCGCGATCGCCTCGGCCACGATCGCCTCCATCAGCGTGCGGCCCAGGCCCTCGCCGCGGTGCGCGGCATCGACGTACACCGAGTGCTCCACCGTGTACTTGTAGGCCGGGAAGGCGCGGAACGTGCCGTAGCTGGCAAAGCCGAGCAGCTTACCGTTGTCGTCCACCGCACCGATCACGGGAAAGCCGCCGGCGCGCTTGGCGGCGAACCACGTCACCATGTTCTCGGGCGTGCGCGGCTTGTAGTCGTACAGCGCGGTGGAGTTGACGATGGCCTCGTTCAGGATCGCCAGGATGGCGCCTGAATGGGCTTCTTCGGTGCAGGCGATGAGACGCATGGTGTTTCTCTGTCGTTCAATATAAGAGAATAATAATCTCATATGGGAAACATTTCACCTTCCACCTCCTCGCCGGCGCCGGCCGATGGCCACATCGACGCGCTCATCGCCACGCGGCTGCTGGCGCTGCGGCAAGCGCAGGGGCTCAGCCTCGCGGACCTGGCCGGGTTGTCGGGCGTGAGCAAGGCGATGATCTCCAAGGTCGAGCGCGCGCAAAGCAGCCCCACCGCCGTGCTGCTGGGCAAGCTGGCCGCCGGCCTCGGGGTCTCGCTGGCGCAGCTTCTCACCGAGGACAAGGCGCAGCCGCAACGGCTGCGCAAGCGGGCCGCGCAGGAGGTCTGGCGCGACCCCGAGGCAGGCTACCTGCGCCGCCAGGTCGCCGAGCGCGGCGCGGGCAGCGGCGTGGAGCTGGTCGAGGTCGAACTGCCGCGCGCCGCGCAGGTCGGCTATCCGCGATGGAGCGGCACGCCGTACCGGCAGAGCCTGTGGATGCTCGAAGGCGCACTGCAGGTCGACTACGGCGACGAGCGCTTCGAGCTCGCCCCGGGCGACTGCCTCGACTTCGGCGTCGACCGGCCGCTGGTCTTCAAGGCCCTGGGGCCCACCGCCTGCCGCTACCTGCTGGTCGCCGTTCCCGATTGATTGATTGAACGATTGCCTGACCGATGCGGTAGGCAAGCTCCCACACGCGGAGACGACTCAGGCCGGTCCGGGCCACGGGGTGCGTCGGGATACTGCAAGGCATCTCAGCTACCGGAGCCGCACGATGTCCTTTGCGCTTTACATGATCGGCTTTCTGATCTTCCTGGCCGGGGTCGCCTGGGGCGCCTCGGTGGCCGGCGTGCCCACGCTCTACATCGGCATCGGCGCGCTGATCCTGCTGGGCATCGGCGTCTTCAGCGCCGTGGCCCGCACGCGCAGCAAAGACCCGTCCTGAACGGGCCTGATCGCTTCACAGATCAGTTCACACAGGCTTCACGCCCGGCGCACATGGCGTCGCTAACTTCGCAGGCGCACCACACCCCGTGGTGCGCTTTGCAAGTCAGCCTCCCATGCACGCCTCTTCTTCCTGTCTCTTTTCTCCCCACGCACCTTCCTCGTCGGTCGCGCCCTGCCCCGCGCCGGCCTTCGTGAGCGACCCGGGTACGGCCTGCATCCAGGTCGACCTGCTCGTCATCGGCGCGAGCTTTGCCGGGCTGGCCTGCGCCCGCGCCGCCGCCAAGGCCGGCCTGCGCGTGATGGTGCTCGAGAAGAAGGCCGCCGCCGGCGCCAAGCTGCACACCACCGGGATCATCGTCAAGGACGCGGTCGACAGCGTGCCCTGGCTGGCTGAAGTGCCGCCCGCGCTGGTGCGCCGCATCGAAGGCGTGCGGCTGTACGCGCCCGACATGCACCACGTCGACCTGCACGCACCCGGCTACTGGTTCTGGGCCACCGACGCGCCCGCGCTGCTCGACTGGATGGTGGAGTCCACCCGGGCCTGCGGCGTCGAGGTGCGCCTGGGCACGCTGTTCGAGCAGGCGCTGTGGGCGAACGGCCGCTGGGAGGTGCCGGTGGCGCAGGGCCCGTGCATCCGCGCGACCTACCTCGTGGGCGCCGACGGCCCGCACTCGCGCGTCGCCAAGGCGCTGGGGCTGTCGCGCAACACGCGCTTTCTCTACGGTGTGGAGCACGAGTACCAGGGCGCGCGCATGGCGCCCGACCTGCTGCATTGCTTCATCGACCGCCGACTCGCGCCGGGCTACATCGGCTGGGCGCTCGACGGTGTCGGCGTGAGCCAGATCGGCCTGGCGCGCCGCATGAGGCGCCACGACACGGGCGCACTGCGCCTGGACCCGCTGCTGCGCAAGATCGCCTCCGTGGTGTCGCCCGGCGAGGCGCCGCCGGTCGCTGTGCGCGCCGGGATGATCCCCTGCGGCGGCGTGCTGCCGGTGGTGGCCCGCGAACGGGCGCTGCTGGTGGGCGATGCGGCGGGCATGGTGTCGCCCGTGACGGCCGGCGGCATCCACACGGCGCTGCAGCACGGCGAGCGCGCCGGTGAGGCCGTGGCGCGCTTCGTGCGCGGCGAGGCGGACGACCCCGCAACGTGGTTCGTGCGCGGCTACCCGCGCTTTCTGATGAAGCGCACGCTGCGCTGGGCCTTCGACCACTTCCAGAGCGACTGGATGTTCAACCGCCTGCTCGGCACGGCGCCGATGCGGCGTGCGGCGGAGTTGGTGTACTTCCACCGCAAGGGCAGCGGGCCCGTGGCCCGCTAGCCTGAGGTCAACCGCCGCGCTGGCGCATCGCCTCGTAGAGGCACACGCCGCTGGCCACCGACACGTTCAGGCTCTCGACCGCGCCGGCCATCGGGATGCTCACCAGCTCGTCGCAGGTCTTGCGCGTGAGCTGGCGCATGCCCTCGCCCTCGGCGCCCAGCACCAGCGCCAGCGGGCGCTTGAAGTCGCTCTGGTAGATGGTGCCCGGCGCGTCGTCGCTGGTGCCCACGCACCAGATGCTGCGCTCCTTGAGCTCGTTGAGCGTGCGTGCGAGGTTGGTCACCATGAAGTACGGCACGGTCTCGGCCGCCCCGCTCGCCACCTTGGCGACGGTGGCGTTGATGCCGGCCGCATGGTCCTTGGGCGCGATCACCGCATGGGCGCCGGCGCCGTCGGCCACGCGCAGGCAGGCGCCGAGGTTGTGCGGGTCGGTCACGCCGTCGAGCACCAGCAGCAGGGGCACGGTGCCGGCCTCCTCGAGGCCTTCGAGCAGCTCGTCGAGCGAGCGGACCTGGGCCACGGGCTCGACCCGCGCGACCACGCCCTGGTGGCCGTGGCTGCCGCTGAGCTTGGACAGCCGCAGGCCGTCGGCCTCGACCAGCCGCACGCCGGCTTCTTGCGCACGCGCAATGAACTGTTTCATGCGCGCATCGCGCCGGCTGGCGTCGAACATCACTTCGAGCACCGATTTCGGCGCGGTCTTGATGCGCACGCCCACGGCATGGAAGCCGAAGATCACTTTGGGGGAAGACATGTGCCGATTATCGAGGGCGCGGCGCCCTCGCCCTCAGGCCAGCGGCAAACCGCTGTTCGCGCGGGTGCGTTCGTCGTGCAGTTCCTGCACCACCAGGGCGTTCATGTGCACCTTCAGCGTATTGCCCACGCTGCCCAGGTACTGGCAGGCGGCATACCCCTCGGCCGCCTTTTCGTAGCGCGCCACCCAGGCGTCGCGCGCGGGCAGCCGGTCGGGCGACACCGGCCAGACGCCCGGGCGCGGGCGCAGGTGTTCGCCGATGCCCACGCGCCAGGGCTTGGCGCTCAGGCGGGCGCGAAAGCAGTTCTGGTTGCGGCACATGCGCGCGTAGACCTTGTCGGCGCCCAGGGTCTGGAACGCGTCGGTCACGGCGGCGTCGGACGGCGCGAAGACATCGTGCATGGCCAGCACGCGCAGCCCGGCCGGCGTGCGGTACAGGCGCAGGTGCCAGTCGGGATGCTGGTGGATGAAGCGCTCGACACGCGCCCGTGCGCCCTCCAGCGGATCGCTCTTGTCCTCGGTGAGGCGCAGCCCCTCGTAGCGGGCGCGCCAGAAGCCGAAGGCTGCCACCAGCATGAAGGCAGCCACGCCCGCCATCGCCGAACGCGTGCCGTAACCCGCAACCAGCGCCCCAATGAACGCCATGCCGATCACCGTCAATCCGCGCGTGCTGTCGCGCAAATCCTGGACCTCGAAGTCGACGTCGACGAACAGCACGTCGGGCGTGTTGAGGCAGCGCGCGCCGTAGCCGTTGCGGGTGACGATGCTGTCGCCCTGGCGTTCGACGATCTCCTCGCGGATCGGCACGCCATTGGCGCCGTTGTAGGCCAGCTTGCGTTCGCGGCGCTCCAGCTTTTCGCCGTCGACCACGATGCGGTCATAGGCCTCGCGCGTGCGCTGGTCGGCATGGGCCTGCGCGGCCAGCGGGCTGTCGTCGGACCAGCCGAAGCGGCGCACCGTGACCTGCCGGCCGGCCACCCGCTCCTGGATACGGCCTTCGGCCCAGAACTGGGGAACGATCACGGCCTCAGGCGCCCTTGAAATACGACCACGCCGCGGCCGCGATCAGCAGCACGACGATCACCGGCAGCCACTTGAAGCCGCCGCCCGACACCCGGCCCGGTTCGGCCATCGGGTTCACCGCAGCGCTCGACGGCAGGTGCCCGAAGTCGCCGGCGGCGGGGTTCTGGTGCGCCTCGACCAATTGCTTGGCCTCGGCCAGGCCCAGGCCCGTGGCCTCGCGCGTGAGGCGCACGGCCTCGACCTTCTGGCCCCGCGCCAGGGCCGCGAGCGCGGCGGCCGGCACCGCGGCGGGGCCGTTGCCCTGCATGCCGCTGCCGGTCTCGGCCGCAGCCTCGCCCCGGCCCCAGTCGCCTTCCTGCCAGTCGGCCGGCGCGCCCGAAGCGACCGCGCCGCTGTTGGCATAGCGCTCGACGGCCTCCTTGGACGACTTGAGGTCCATGCCAGTGCGCTCGCGCACGATCTTGATGGCCTCGATCAGGTTGCCGCGCTCGAGGGCGGCGATGGCCTCGGGGGGAAGCTGGGTCATGAACTCTCCTCGTTGTTCGGGGAGCGCCGCGGAAGCCGGGCGCTGTCTGTCTTCTTGCGGGCTCAGGCCGCCTGCGCGACCGTCGATACGGGTGTTGTCTCGTTGAGCGCCACGCGCCCGGCCTCGATGGTGATGCGCCGCTCGCATTGCGAGGCGATGCTGCGGTCGTGCGTGACCAGCACCAGCGTGGTTCCCAACTCGCGGTTCAGGTCGAACATCAGTTTCATGACCTGCTCGCCGGTGGCGAAGTCGAGGCTGCCGGTGGGCTCGTCGGCCAGCAGCAGGGCCGGCTGAACCACGAAGGCCCGCGCCAGCGCCACGCGCTGCTGCTCGCCGCCCGACAGCACCTTGGGGTAGTGGCCCAGGCGCTGGCCCAGCCCGACGCGGCCCAGCATCTCGGTGGCGGCCTTGCGCGCGTCCTTGCGGTTGGCCAGCTCCAGCGGCAGCATGACGTTCTCGAGCGCGCTCAGGTTGCCCAGCAACTGGAAGCTCTGGAACACGAAGCCCACGCGCTGCGCGCGCAGCGCGGCGCGCTCGTCCTCGTCGATCGCGAAGATGTCGTCGCCCGCGAGCTTCACGGTGCCGCGCGTGGGCGTGTCCAGCCCGGCAATGATCGACAGCAAGGTGCTCTTGCCGGAGCCCGAGGCGCCGACGATGGCGGCGGTTTCCCGCGCGCCCAGGGTGAAATGGATGTCCTGCAGAATGTCCAGCGTGCCGGCCGAGTCGGTGACGGACTTGAAGACATGCTCGACGGCGACAATGGCATCAGACGGGGGTTGGGACATGAAAGGCTTTTCGTTTTGAATCGACGTGACTTTATCTTGACCACCGCCGCGCTCGGCAGCGCGGGGGCATGGACGGGTGCTGCGGCCCAGGCACAGACGGCATCGGCCGGCAAGCCGGTGATCCTGGTGCTCGGTGATTCGCTGAGCGCAGAGTACGGCCTCAAGCGCGGCGAAGGCTGGGTACCCTTGCTGGAAAAAAGGCTTGCGCAGCAGAAGATCTCGGCCTCGGTGGTCAACGCCAGCATCAGCGGCGACACCAGCTCCGGCGGTCGCGCCCGCTTCCCGGCCCTGCTGGCACAGCACAAGCCCAGCCACGTGGTGCTGGAGTTGGGCGCCAACGACGCCCTGCGCGGGCTGCCGCTGTCCAACACCGAAGACAACCTGCTGCAGATCACCAAGGCCGCGCAGGCCGCGGGCGCGCGGGTGCTGATCGTCGGCATCCAGGTGCCCCCGAACTACGGCGGCGACTACACGCGGCGCTTCGAGGCCGTGTTCGCGAAGGTGGCAGGCGCGACCAAGTCGGCGCTGGTGCCGTTCCTGCTCAAGGGCGTGGCCGATGCGCCCGACGCCATGACGCTGTTCCAGTCCGACCGCATCCACCCGACCGCCGCGGCACAGCCGCAGATCCTGGACAACGTCTGGCCGGAGTTGCGCAAGCTGCTGCCCAAATAACTTCTTCTCCTTGCGCGCCCCAAAGAAAAAGCCGCCGCAGGCCTGCGCCTGCAGCGGCTTTTCTGTTTTCAGGGGTGCCAGGAACGAGGGGTCATCCGTTCTTGGTCGGCAACTCGGGCGCCGTGGGGGGATCGCGTTCGAGCGATGCCACGTCGGTCTCCGGGTCTCCGGGGGCCAGCCCGTCGCTGCTCGGATTGAGCTTGCGGTTCGCCTTCTCCCGGAGCTTTTCTTCCTTCTTTTTCTTCTTGGCCAGCTCTTTCTGGCGCTTCTCGTAGCCGTAATTGGGTGTTGCCACTGCTTCTCCTTCAGGCGAGGCAGTCAGGGTGACTGCGCTTCAGCCTACTGTAAGCGATAACGGTGCAGTCTCAAGACGCGGCGCCAGCGGCCGTTTCGAACTCGAACACACCTTGCAAACCCGGATAACGCTGGTGCATGAACCAGCCCATGGCCCCTGCGCCGGCCACCAGGGCCAGGACCGTCGCGGCCACCATCCATCCGATGTGTTCGCCCGTCGGCCAGAGAACGATCACGGCCAGCACCGGCAACAGCCCGGCGAGCGATGACAGCCACATCCAGCGCCTCGGGGCGGGCATGGGCGCCCAGGTTTGCGGGTCGATGCCGGCATCGATGAACACCTCGGCGTCGAAGCGCAGGCGCGGCCTCGGCTGGGTGGCCAGGTGCAGCAATAACGCGCGCAGCAGCACGGTCCGGTTGCGAAAGCGAAGGACACGGCCGGTGTCGACGGTCAGCGCCAGGGGCAGCCGAATTTCCCTGGGTTCGCCACCCCGCGTCACCTGCTGGAAGACCAGCCGCTTGACGATGGCTTGGCTCGATACGAACTCGGTCTTCACGTCATGGAAACCCACGCGCGCACGGCACACCTCGCGCCAGCGCACCGCCTGCGGCGATGCCGGATCGCCCCAGCACATGCCGTCCGCGTCGATCCGCAGCATCCCCTCGCCCACGCGCGGAAACTGGCGCAGCAAATACCAGATGCCGCCGCCCAGCACCCCGAAGAGCAACAGTCCGAGCAGCAGGAGGATCGCTTCGTTGCCGCGCGCGTTGGACCAGTCCTCCTCCAACATGACGGCGGCGACGAGCCCTGCCGCGATCAACGCGAAAAACGCCACGAAGCCACCGATGAAGAGCCGCGTACCGCGCAGGTCGGGCACGCCTTCCAGCGGGCCGGACCGTGCAAGTGCCTCCAGCACCTGCGCGGGCACGTCCAGCACCCGCGACGCGACGGCGCGTGACGCGGGCGCCGCCGCATCGCGCGCAGCCGGCGGCCCGACACGCTGGCTCTTGCGGTGTTTCCTGCCCACGGCGCGCAACAGCGCCTACATCTGCAGCAGCGCCTGCTGCAGGTCGGCACGCAGGTCGTCCACATCCTCCAGGCCGACCGAGAAACGCACCAGCGTGCCCTTGTAGGGCCAGCGGGCCACGCTGGCGTCGCGCATCAGGCCGATGTCGTAGGGCACGACGAGGCTGATCGGGCCGCCCCACGAATAGCCGAGGCGGAAGAGCTTCAGGCTGTCGCAGAAGCGATCGACCTGCTCGGTGCTGAAGCGCTCGTCGAACACCACCGAGAACAGGCCCGCGGCCAGGTCGGTGGCGCCGCACAGCGCGCGCCAGTTGGCGTGGCCCGGCGAGTCCTCGAGCGCGGGGTGCAGCACCTGCGCGATCTCTTCGCAGCCGTTGAGCCAGCCGGCCAGCTCGCGCGCCGCGCGGTCGTGCGCGGCGTAGCGCAGCGCCATGCTCGGCAGCGAGCGCAGCAGGGTTTCGACGTCGCCCACGCCGATGCCGAAGCCGGTGCGCATGTGGGTGAGCTTGAGCGCGCGGTGCAGGCGCTCGTCGCGCGTGACGACGCTGCCCATCAGCACGTCGCCACCGCCGCTGGGGTACTTGGTGAGCGCGTGCACCGACACGTCGACGCCCTGCCCCGTGCCGTTGAAATCGAAGGGCGCGAAGGCCAGGCCCGCGCCCCAGGTGTTGTCCAGCGCGGTCATCACGCCGCGCTCGCGGCAGATTTCAGCCAGCGCCGGCAGGTTGGGGAACTCCATCGTCACCGAGCCGGCCGCTTCGAGCCACACCAGCCGCGTGCGGTGCGAGAGCTTGGCTTCCAGGTCGGACGGGTTCATCGCGTCGTACAGGCGGTGCGTGATGCCGAAGTTGGCGAGCTCGCCGGTGGCCAGCGCCTTGGTCGGGCCGTAGGCGTTGTCGGGAATCAGCACCTCGTCGCCGGTCTTCAGGAACGCGAACGAGACCAGCGAGATCGCGGCCAGCCCGCTGGGCACCAGCAGGCATTCGGTGCCGCCTTCGAGCGTGGCCAGGCGCTCCTCGAGCGTGAAGGTGGTGGGCGTGCCGTGCAGGCCGTAGGTGTAGCCGGCCTTGGTCTTCCAGTCGCGCGCACGCATCGCGGCGACGTCGGCGAAGAACACGGTCGAGGCCTTGAACACGCCGGGCTGCGGCGCAGCGAAGGTGGCCGGCGGCGTGTAGGGATGGTGGATCAGGGTCGTGGAAGGCTTGCTCATGTGCCGATGCTAGCGCCCCGCGAGGAACCCTCGACGGCCGTGACATTCTCCGTTCGATGTCGACGGCCTTGGCCGGATCGCACGCGCATTGCGGATAGAGTTGCCCCTCCGAAAATAAAGGGAGGATTTTCTCGATGCGTCATCTGCTCATCACCATCACGGCCGCTGCGGCCCTGTCCGCCTGCGGCGGCATGAAGAACCTGGATTCGAACGCGCTCGCGGGCGCCGGCGGCAGCGCCTTCAAGGCCATGTCGCTCACCGACGGCGACGTGCAGGCCCTGGCCAACCAGTCTTGCGCCGAGCTCGACAAGAGCTCCAAGGTCGCGGGCCCCGCCGATGCCTACAGCAAGCGCCTGGAGCGCGTGCGCCAGGGCCTGCCCACCACCATCGGTGGCCAGCCTGCCAGCTACAAGGTCTACCTCACGAAGGACGTGAACGCCTGGGCCATGGGCAACGGCTGCATCCGCGTCTACAGCGGCCTCATGGACCTCATGAACGACGACGAGCTGCGCGGCATCATCGGCCACGAGATCGGCCACGTCGCCCTGGGCCACAGCAAGAAGGCCATGCAGACCGCCTACGCCGTGTCGGCCGCGCGCGGCCTGGCCGGCGCCACCGGCAATGCGGCGATCACGCAGCTGTCGTCCTCGCAGATCGGCGACTTCGCCGAGAAGCTGGTCAACGCGCAGTTCTCGCAGTCGCAGGAAACCGACTCCGACAACTACGCCTTCGACCTGCTGACCACGCAGAAGCTCAAGCGCGAAGGCCTCGTCACCGCGTTCCAGAAGCTAGCCAAGCTCGACGGCGGCAAGAGCTCGATGCTCAGCTCGCACCCCGCTTCCGGCGACCGCGCGGCCAACATCCAGAAGCGCCTCGCAACGAGCAAGTAAGCAGCCTGGGCCGGCGCGGCTCCTCGGCGCACAATGCGCCGATGCTCACCCGCCCGCCCTTGTCGGGGCCCGTCGCGCCATGCAGCTGACGCGGCCCCCGTCCCCTCCTCTGCGGCCCTTCCTGCGGCTGCTGTGGGCCTCGGCGCCCGAGGGCACACCCGACACACGCACCAGCGCCCGCGAGCACGTGCTGCCCACGGGCGGCATGCACCTGGTGTTCCGGCTTTCGGGGCCGCCGCTGCGACTCTTCGACGACACACGCGACCTGCGCGGCCACACGGTCGGCCATGCCATCGTCGGCGGTGCGCGCGCCGCGTTCTACCTGCGCGATGTGTCGGTGGCCACACGCTCGGTCGGTGCGCAATTGCACCCCGGTGCCGCCCGGCTGCTGCTCGGCGCACCTGAAGACGCCCTGGGCGGGCGCCACACGCCGCTCGACGCGCTGTGGGGCGAGCGGCAGACCGCCGACGCGCTCGAACAGCTGCATGCATCGTCCGACGACCCGGCGCGACAACTGGACGTTTTCGAGGCCTTGCTGACCCAGCGCCTGGCCGCTGCCGCCCTGCCCCGCACCAGCCCGCGCGGCCTGCACCCGGCCGTGGCCGCCTCGCTGGGGCAGATGACGCGCGACACGCCCGCGCCGATCGCCACGCTGGTGGCGCACAGCGGCTACAGCCACCGGCGCTTCATCGCGCTGTTCCGCGCGGCGGTCGGGCTCGCGCCCAAGGAGTACGCCCGCGTGATGCGCTTCGACCGCGTGCTGGCGCTGGCCGCCGACGATCCCGCGCGCGCCTGGGCCGACATCGCGCTCGCCGCGGGCTACAGCGACCAGGCGCACCTGAGCCGCGAGTTCTCGGCGCTGGCCGGCCTGTCGCCACAAGCCTGGCGGCAGACGGGTGCGACGTCGCCGCGTCATGTGCCGGCTGTCAGTGCGGCAGGTCAAATTCCTTCAAGACGCTAGCGCCGGGGCTGCGCAGAATCGGCGCCACGGTCCCCGTTTCAACATCCGATTTAAGAAAGAAAGGCAGGTCCCGCCATGGCCATCCACGAGCTGTTTCCGTACCTCTGCGTCGACAACGCCGCCGCCGCCGTCGACTTCTATTGCCACGTGTTCGAGGTGAAGGAAATCTTTCGACTGACCGAGCCCAGCGGCCGCATCGGGCACGTCGAGCTGGACTTTCACAACGGCGCGATCCTGATGATCTCGGACGAGTTCGCCGAGTTCAACATCCGCTCGCCCAAGGCGCTCGGCGGCAGCGCGGTCTCGCTGCACTTGCACGTGGACGACGCCGATGCGCTGGTCGCGCGCGCGGTCGCCGCGGGCGCCACGCTGGACATGGCACCGCAGGATCAGTTCTATGGGGAGCGTTCCGGCGTCTTCCGCGACCCCTTCGGTCACCGGTGGAACGTGGGTCACAGCATCGAGAAGGTGACGCCGGAGGAAATGCAGCGGCGCTACACCGCGATGTTCGACACCCCCGGCGGCGGCAGCTGAGCGCGCCGGCCGGCGGTGCCAGGGCCGGTCGTCAGACCGACCACTTCTCGATCAGCTTCTCGGCGCCGAGCGAGTCGTAGCCCTCGAAGGGCTGGTGGATCCACGGGTTGGTGGCCAGGAACTCGACCGAGTAGTCGGGCGTGAAGGTCGACAGCGCCTTGGTCCAGATGACCGCGCTGCGCAGCTCGGTGATCGGCTGGTAGTTGTTGCGCAGCATGTCCATCACGGCGTGCAGCGTGTGGCCCGAATCGGCCAGGTCGTCCACCAGCAGCACCTTGCCGGCGATCTCGCCCTTCGGGGTCGTGATGTAGCGGGCGATGTCGAGATGACCCTGGATCGTGCCGGCATCGGCGCGGTAGGAGCTGGTCGACATGATCGCCAGCGGCTTGTCGAAGATGCGCGAGAGCACATCGCCCGGGCGCATGCCGCCGCGCGCCAGGCACAGGATGGTGTCGAACTCCCAGCCCGACTGGTGCACCTTGATCGCGAGCTTCTCGATCAGGTTGTGGTACTCGTCGTAGCTGACGTAGAGATGTTTGCCGTCTTCGGTCAACATGGTCTGGTTCGTTCCTGTTCAGTCTGCGAGGTAGGGGTGGCGCATCATGATCGTGTGGTCGCGATCAGGGCTCGTGGACACCATGTGGATCGGCACGCCGGTGACCTGCTCGATGCGCTGCAGGTACAGCCGCGCATTGACCGGCAGCTTGTCGTACTGCGTGACGCCCACGGTGCTTTCGGTCCAGCCTTCGAGGGTTTCGTAGATCGGCGTGCAGCGCTCGATCTCGTCCGCGCCCATCGGCAGGATGTCGGTGGTTTCGCCGTCGAGTTCGTAGCCGGTGCACAGCTCGAGCTTCTCGAGGCCGTCGAGCACGTCGAGCTTGGTGATGCACAGGCCCGACAGGCCGTTGACCTGCGCCGAGCGCTTGAGCAGCGCGGCGTCGAACCAGCCGCAACGGCGGCTGCGGCCGGTGGTCACGCCCTTTTCGGCGCCCACGGTGCTCATGTGGTAACCGGGGGTGCCCGGCGTGGCCCAGTCGAGCTCGGTGGGGAACGGACCGCCGCCCACGCGGGTGCAGTAGGCCTTGGTGATGCCCAGCACGTAGTGCAGCATGCCCGGGCCCACGCCCGAACCGGCGGCGGCGTTGCCGGCCACGCAGTTGCTCGAGGTGACGTACGGGTAGGTGCCGTGGTCGACGTCGAGCAGCGTGCCCTGTGCACCTTCGAACAGCAGGTTGGCGCCGGCCTTGTGGGCATCGTTCAACTCGCGCGACACGTCGGCCATCATGGGCTTGAGCAGCGCGGCGTGGCGCATGGCCTCGTCGAACACGGTGTCGTAGTCGATGGCGGGCGCGCCCAGCACCTGGGTCAGCACGTGGTTGTGCAGCTCGAGCAGCACGCGCAGCTTGGCCGCGAAGCGCTCGGGGTGCTTCAGGTCCTGCACGCGCAGCGCGCGGCGGGCGATCTTGTCTTCGTAGGCCGGGCCGATGCCGCGGCCGGTGGTGCCGATCTTCTCGATGCCGCCCTTTTCACGGTAGGCCTCGCGCGCGATGTCCAGCGCGGCGTGGAACGGCAGGATCAGCGGGCAGGCCTCGCTGATGCGCAGGCGCGAACGCACTTCGACGCCGGCTTTCTCCAGGCCTTCGATTTCCTCGAACAGCTTGGCCGCCGACAGCACCACGCCGTTGCCGATGTAGCACTTGACGCCGGGCCGCATGATGCCGCTCGGGATCAGGTGCAGCGCGGTCTTCACGCCGTTGATGACCAGCGTGTGGCCCGCGTTGTGGCCGCCCTGGAAACGGACCACGCCCTGGGCGCTTTCCGTCAGCCAGTCAACCAGCTTGCCCTTGCCTTCGTCGCCCCACTGGGTCCCGACGACGACCACGTTTCTTCCGGTGGTTACGCTCATGCTCGTTCCATTGCTTAAAAATTCAGATCGCTCGGACACTCCATTGGCCGGCCTGCTCGACGAGCTCGCGGTCGCAATGGAATTCATCGATTTCGCTGCCATGTCCGGGCAGCACGCAGACAACCGTTTCGCCGGCCTTGCGCAGTTGGGCGATGGCCTCGCGCAGGCCGGCCGCGTCGCTCCAGGGCGCACGGATGGCGGCGCGCAGCGGACGCGCCGGCAGCACACCGACGAGTTCGCGCACATCGAGGCTGAAGCCGACGGCCGGACGGTTGCGGCCGAACACGGCGCCCACCTCGTCGTAGCGGCCACCGCGCACCAGCGAGTCGGCCGCGCCCGGCACGTAGATGCCGAAACGCATGCCGCTGTAGTAGGCGTAGCCGCGCAGGTCGGCCAGGTCGAAGCTGATCTGGCGCCCTGCCGTGCCGTTCAGGCCGGCGGCGAGTTGCTTCAGGTCGGCCAGCGCCGCGGCCACGGTGGGCGTGCCCTTCAGGGCCTTGGCGGCCTCGTCGAGCACGGCCACATCGCCGTACAGACCCACGAGGGCGCGCAGGCCGTCGCGTGACGCGGCGGGGAAATCCTTGGTGAGCGCCTGCAGCTCGCTCGCGTCCTTGGCGGCCAGCGCGGCGTGCACGCGGGCGATCGCGGCGGCATCGACCGGCACGCCGGCGAACAGCGCGCGCACGATGCGGGCGTCGGCCAGGTCGACGATCACGCCGTCGCGCAGGCCGGCGGCGTCGAGGCAGTCGAGCGCCAGCAGCAGGGTTTCGGTGTCGGCTTCCAGGCCGGCGTGGCCGTAGATTTCGGCGCCGAACTGCAGCGGCTCGCGGGTGGCGTGCGGACGGTCGGGCCGGGTGTGGACCACCGGGCCGCAGTAGCACAGGCGGGCCACGCCGTCGCGGTTCAGCAGGTGGGCATCAATGCGCGCCACCTGGGGGGTGGTGTCGGCACGCAGGCCCATGCTGCGACCGGAGAGCTGGTCGACAAGCTTGAAGGTTTGGAGGTCGAGCGCCTCGCCGGTGCCCGAAAGCAGCGACTCCAGGTGCTCGAGCAGCGGCGGCATCACCAGCTCGTAGCCATAGCCACGGGCGGTATCGAGCAGCTGGCGTCGAAGTTCTTCGATGTGGCGCGCCTCGGAGGGCAGCACATCGGCAATGTGATCCGGGAGGACCCAGGCGGACATGGGGATCGGGGGCGTGGTTAAACCGGGATTCTACCGGGCCCGAGCTACCCCAGAACCCAGAGCAGTACCAAACCCAGCAGGATGCTGCAAAGACCGAAGAAACGCAGCTGGCCGTCGCGCAGCTGCAGCAGTTGGCTGAAGCCGCGCCGCCACCCGCCAGGCGAGACGAAAGGCAGGATGCCTTCGATCACCAGGACCAGCGCCAACGCGCTCCAGAAGGTGTCGGCGCTCACGGCTCCAGGCAGGACAGCGGAAACGGACGGCCTGTTGTTACTTGCGCGCCGAGCCGGAGCTCTGCATGGCGCGGAAGAAGTCCGAGGACGGGTCGAGCACCATCACGTCGCTCTTCTTGTTGAAGCTCTGCTTGTAGGCCTCGAGGCTGCGATAGAACTGGGCGAACTGCGGATCGCGGCCGAAGGCCTCGCTGTAGGTCGCTGCAGCCTGGGCATCGCCCTCGCCCTTGATCTTCTGGGCGTCGCGGTAGGCGTTGGCCACGATCACTTCGCGCTGGCGGTCGGCGTCGGCGCGGATCTTCTCGCCTTCGGCCGTGCCGGTGGAACGCAGCTCGTTGGCCACGCGCTTGCGCTCGGCTTCCATGCGGCGGTAGACCGATTCGGTGATGGCTTCCACGTAGTCCACGCGGGTGATGCGCACGTCGACCACGTCGACGCCCCAGGGCTTGGCGCCCTTCACCACGGCCAGCACTTCTCGCTGCACGTCGGCCATCAGGGCTTCGCGGCGCACCGAGATCAGGTCGCGCACGGTGCGCTTGTTGATGTTTTCCTGGAAGGCGTTGCGCACCACGCGGTTCAGCTGCATGGCGCCCGCGTTCTCGTCGAGGCCGACGTTGCGGATGTAGGCCTGTGGGTCGGAGATGCGCCAGCGCACGTACCAGTCGATCACCACGCGCTGCTTTTCAGCGGTGAGCATGGGCTCGGTGTCGAGGCTCGAGAGCGTCAGCAGGCGCTTGTCGATGTACGACACGTTCTGGAACGGCGGCGGCAGCTTGAAGTTGAGGCCGGGCTCGGTGATGACCTGCTTGATCTGGCCGAGGGCATAGACCACGCCGAACTGGCGCTGGTCGACCACGAAAAGGGTCGAGCTCAGCAGCACGAGCAGGACGAGGACCGAGGTGGCGATGAAACCGATTCTGTTCATGTTGTTCCGGGCCTTTCTCAGCGCACGTCGCGGTCACGCGAGCGGCCGTCACGGGCGCGCACGTCGGTGGTGGCGGGCGCCACCGGGATCACCGACGACTGGGTCGGTGCGGTGCCGGCCACGCTGGGGCTGGCGGCATCCACGGGCGTGGCTGTGTTGCCACCGCCTTGCTGCATCAGCTTGTCGAGCGGCAGGTACAGCAGGTTGGAGCCCTGCTTGCTGTCGACCAGCACCTTGGTCGTGCTGGCGTAGATCTGCTGCATGGCGTCGGTGTACATGCGGTCGCGCGTCACCTGCGGCGCCTTCTGGTATTCGGTCAGCACCGAGCTGAAGCGACCGGCGTCACCCTGTGCCTGCGCCACGATGCGGGCCTTGTAGGCCTCGGACTCTTCCTTCAGGCGCGACGAGGTACCGGTGGCCAGCGGCACGACGTTGTTGGCGTAGGCCTCGGCGTCGTTCTTGGCGCGCTCGCGTTCCTGGCCGGCCTTGAGCACGTCGTCGAAGGCAGCCTGTACCTGCTCGGGCGGACGCACACCGCCCTGCTGCAGGTTGATGCCGACGACTTCGACACCGACCTTGTAGCGGTCGAGGATGGTCTGCATCAGTGCGCGCACGCGGGGCGCGATCTGGTCGCGCTCTTCGGCGAGCGCCGCGTCCATCTTCATCTTGCCGACCACTTCGCGCACGGAGCTTTCAGCCACCTGCACGATGGTTTCCGCGGGCGACTTGCTCTCGTAGAGCCAGGCGCGCGCATCGCTCAGGCGGTACTGCACGGCGAACTTGATTTCGACGATGTTCTCGTCTTCGGTCAGCATGGCCGATTCGCGCAGGCCGGTGGAGCGCACGATGGCGTCGCGGCCCACGTCGGTGGAACGGATCTGCGTGGTCACGACCACTTCGTGGCGTTGAATGGGGTACGGCAGGCGCCAGTTGAAGCCGGCGTTCACCGTCGACTTGTAGCGACCGAACTGCGTGACCACGGCCTGCTGGCCTTCGTTCACGATGAAGAAGCCGGTGCCGAGCCAGATCAGGACCGCCACTGCGGCCACGAGGCCGATGCCGAAGCCGGCGTTCTTCATGTCGGGCTTGTAGCCGTTGCCACCACCGCCGCCGGTGCCATTGGGGCGATTGCCACCGCCCTTGCCGCCGCCGAAGAAACCACCGAGCTTGCGATTGAGGTCGCGCCAGAGTTCGTCGAGGTCGGGCGGACCCTGGTTCGGGCCCTGGCCGCGCGGGCGATTGCCGTTGCCGTTGTTGTTCTGGTTGCCGCTCGAAGGCGGCGGGATCGGGGCGCCGGGGGGATCGGCATCGGGCGGCCGGTTGCCGGCCGGGCGGTCGCCGTTGGAGGACGGCTCGTCGCCGCGACCCCATCGGCCATCGTTCAGGTTGAACATGCCCAGAAACCCTCTCCGCGCTGGCTTTGCATTCATTCGCTTCGTTCTCGTGTCAGTGGCGGGATTGTGCCCAATCAAGGGGCCGCATCGTGCAATTCAGCGTCCGCCTCAGGGGTCATCGTATCGGCGACGGAACCCGACTGCCGGGCCAGCTCGGCCCGCAGCAGCGGCAGGCCTTCGCCGGTCTTGGCGCTGAGGAAGATGCGGGGAACCTGCACGCCGTCGATTTCCATCTCGTCCTGCAGATGCAGCGGATGTTGCGCGCTTTCAAGGGCGTCGAGCTTGTTGAACACCAGCAGTTGCGGCACGTCGCCTGCGCCGATGTCCTGCAGCACCGACTGGACCTCGGCCATCTGCTCGGGATAGTGCGGGTTGGAGGCGTCGATCACGTGCAGCAGCAGGTCGGCATCGACCGCCTCCTGCAAGGTGGCCTTGAACGCGTCGACCAAGCCGTGCGGCAGGTCGCGGATGAAGCCCACCGTGTCGGAGATCGACACCTGCCGGCGCGCATCGCCCAGGTAGAGGTTGCGCGTGGTGGTGTCGAGCGTGGCGAACAACTGGTCGGCCGCATAGGCGCGTGCCTTGACCATCGCATTGAAGATCGACGACTTACCCGCGTTGGTGTAGCCGACGAGCGAGATGTTGAAGGTCTCGCGGCGCTCGCGCTGGCGGCGCTGCGTGCTGCGCTGCTTCTGCACCTTGGCCAGGCGTTCGCGCGTGCGCTTGATCGACTCGTTGATCATGCGGCGGTCGAGCTCGATCTGCTTTTCGCCGGGGCCGCCGCGCACACCTGCGCCGCCGGTCTGGCGCTCCAGGTGGGACCAGCGACGGACCAACCGCGTGCTCAGGTACTGCAGGCGAGCCAGCTCGACCTGCAGCTTGCCTTCGTGCGAACGGGCGCGCTGGGCGAAGATCTCGAGGATGAGGAAGGTGCGGTCGTAGACCGCGACATCGAGCTGGCGTTCGAGGTTGCGCTGCTGCGCAGGGCTCAAGGACTGGTCGAAGATGACCTCGCTCGCCCGGTGCATGGCGGCGAGCTCCTTGATCTCTTCGGCCTTGCCGCTGCCGACGAACAGCGCCGCATCGGGCGCCCTGCGCTTGCAGGCCAGGCGGGCAACGGGCGTCAGGCCCGCGGTTTGTGCGAGCAGGCCGAGTTCTTCGAGCTCGCTGTCGAAATGGGGCAGCCCGAAATCGACACCGACGAGAACGGCGGCGCCTTCCTGGCGGGGGATCGAATCAGACAAGCGGAATCAGATATGGAAAAAGCGCGGCGGGGTTGCCGCCGCGCTCCGCGCGATCAGGCGGCGGCGTCGTCGTTCTCGTTGGCCGAGAAGTTGACGGCACGACCCGGCACGATGGTGGAAATGGCGTGCTTGTAGACCATTTGCGTCACTGTATTGCGAAGCAACACGACGTATTGATCGAAAGACTCGATCTGGCCTTGCAGCTTGATGCCGTTCACCAAATAAATGGAAACCGGCACATGCTCGCGACGCAAGGTGTTCAGAAACGGGTCTTGCAGAAGTTGCCCTTTATTGCTCACGATATTCTCCGTGTTCAAGAGTAGTTGTTGGAGAGATGACCTTAACACAGGGTTTCTGCGCCGCAGCAATCGGGGTCAAAAGCCTTGAGAAAATAACGGTTCTCAAAAGACGGAACTTCCGCTCCTGCAGCGGCTCAACGGCTGCCATCGGCAGCCAAGCGCCCTCAGTTGTCCTTGTCCACGAACGGATTCTGTGAGCTTTTGAACTGGATCCGCAAGGGCGTGCCCACGAGGTCGAATTCCTTGCGGAAACGCCCTTCCAGGAAACGCTTGTAGGCGTCGGTCACATGCTCCAGCGAATTGCCGTGAATGATGATCACGGGCGGATTCATGCCGCCCTGGTGCGCATAGCGCAGCTTGGGCCGGAACATGCCACCGCGCTGGGGCGCCTGGAATTGCACCGCCTCCAGCAGCAGGCGCGTCAGCACCGGCGTCGACATCTTGCGCGTGGCCGACTTGTGGGCCTGCGCAATGGCCTGCCACACCGGGCCCAGGCCCTGGCGCTTGATGGCCGAGATGAAATGCAATGACGCGAACTTCAGGAACGGCAGGCGGGTTTCGATCTGCCGCTGGATCTGCTCGCGCTGGTAGCTGTCGACCGCGTCCCACTTGTTGATGGCGATCACCACGGCACGTCCGCTTTCGAGGATGTAGCCGGCGATGTGCGCGTCCTGGTCGGTCACGCCCTGTGTGGCGTCGAGCAGCAGCAGCACGACGTTGGCCGACTCGATGGCCTGAAGCGTCTTGACCACCGAGAACTTCTCGATCGCCTCGAACACCCGGCCCTTGCGGCGCAGGCCGGCGGTGTCGATCAGCTCGAAGCGCTGGCCGTTGCGCTCGAAGGGCACCGAGATGGCGTCGCGCGTCGTGCCGGGCATGTCGAAGGCCACCAGACGCTCTTCGCCGAGCCAGGTGTTGATCAGCGTGGACTTGCCGACGTTGGGCCGGCCGGCCACGGCCAGCTTGATCGGCTTGTTGACGTCGTCTTCGTCTTCCTCGTCGTCCGGATCGGCCAGGTTCAGCGGCGCGAGCGCCAGCTCGACCAGGTCGCGCATGCCCTGCCCGTGCGCCGCGGACACGCCGTGCACGTCGCCGAAGCCCAGCTCGTAGAAGTCGACCAGCTTGGTGCCGTCGTGCATGCCTTCGGCCTTGTTGGCCGCCAGCACGCAGGGCTTGCCCAGCCGGCGCAGCTCGTTGGCGATGTCGTGGTCTTGCGCCGAGAGGCCTTCGCGGGCATCGACCACGAAGATCACGACGTCGGCCTCGGCCACGGCCTGCCGCGTCTGCTTGGCCATTTCCTTGTAGATGCCGCTGCCGGCATCGGGCTCGAAGCCGCCGGTGTCGATCACGATGAACTCGTGCTTGCCCAGGCGGCCGTTGCCGTAGTGGCGGTCGCGCGTGAGGCCGGCGAAGTCGGCGACGATGGCGTCGCGCGTCTGGGTCAGGCGGTTGAAGAGCGTCGACTTGCCGACGTTGGGACGGCCGACCAGGGCCACGACCGGCTTCATGGCCGGCCTTTCGATGGCGCGGTTTTCATGGTCGGGCCTTGGAAGTAAGAGAAAGACAAAAAATGATTATTCAGGACGGTAGCCGAAGACACCGCCCTTGGCGGTCACGACGACCACCGTGTTGCCGGCCAGGACCGGCGTCACGGTGATGGCCGAGCCATCGGGCGTCACGCGGTTCAGCAGCGCACCATCTTCGCGCGACACGAAGTGCAGCGTGCCGGTGCTCTCGCCGATGATCAGCGAGCGGCCCACGGCCAGCGGTGCGGTCAGTTCGCGGTTCTTCAGGCGGCTCATCTGCCAGGCGCGTTCGCCGTCGGCGCGACGCCAGGCGGTAACGCTGCCATCCGACTCGGTGCCATAGAGAAAGCGCTCGTCGCCGCTCACGCCATCAGCGCCCGAGGCCGGCTTGCTCCAGAGCAGCTGGCCGCGCAGCGTGTCGACGCAGCCGACGCTGGCGTAGTAGGCGCGTGCGCAGACCGTGTCGCCGTAGCGGCTCACGCTGCCGGTCAGGTCGACCAAGCGTTCCACGTCGTTGGTGCCGCGCGGCGCGGCGATCGGAGCTTCCCAGCGCGAGCTGCCGTTGCCGGGGTTCATGCCGACGAGTCGGCCGCCCAGACCGGCAACCAGCGTGTCGCCGACCGCGATCAGGACGCCCGACTTGCGCAGCACGAGGTTTTCGCCCGGGCGCTGCTGCTGCCACAGGCGGCGGCCGCTCTGGCCGTCCCAGGCGCTGACGCTGCGGTCGGCGGTCTGCACGAAGACGCGGCGGCCGGCCACCAGCGGTGCGGTGAAGGCCTGGGCCGACAGGCGCTGCTTCCACAGCACCTTGCCGTTCTCGATGGCGACCACTTCGTTGTTGGTGGTGACCACGGCCGTCAGCGAACCGTCGCTGCCGACACCGGCCGCGAGCGGCGCGCCGGCGCTGGCGCGCCAGGTCTCGCGACCGGCGCGGGCATCGATGGCGACGACCGTGCCGTCGCTGCCGGCCACGGTCACGATGTCACCGCTGACATCGGCGGTGAGCGGGAATTCGACGCCCGGAATCCGCACGTTCCAGGCCTGGCGCACACCCATCAGGGACGGGTTGGCCGGCAGCTCGGCGGGCTTGGGCTTGCCGGAGCCCGAGCAGGCGGCCAGGAGCGCTACCAGAACAAGAGCAGAACCCGCGCGCAGGGCGGTCGATTCAGGCATGAAACGCTTGAAATTCATGAGGGTGTGCGATCAGGAGTTCTTGGGGACGGCGGGCGTCACGGTGACGGTCGGCGCCAGGGTCTTCGGGTCGACACCGACCGCGTTGAGCTTGATCTCGACTAGGCGGCGGTAGTCCGAGCCGGCGCCCAGGCCGGTCCAGGCCTTGCGGTACTCGGCCTGCGCCTCGTCGCGCTTGCCTTGCGCCATGTAGATGTCGCCCTTGCGGTCGGCCACCAGCGGTTCGAATTCGGTCGGCACCTTGCCGTCGAGTTGCTTGAGCGCGTCGTCATAGGACTTGGCGTCGAGCAGCTCGGCCGCGAGCCGCAGCTTGGCGATGGCCTGGTAACCCGGGTCGACGGCGTTCTGCGCAACCCAGCCCAGCGCGGCGCGCGAGCCATCGGCATTGTCCTTGTCGAACAGCGTCTTGGCGACCAGCAGGCCGGCCTGCTGCGCGTAGGCGGTGCCAGCGAAGCGGTCCTTCATGTCGGTCATCACGCGCTGAATACGCTCGACGTCGCCCGACTGCGTGCTGCGCTCGACCTCGTCATAGAGGGCCGCGGCCTGGGCAGCCTTGGTGCGCTGGTAGTACTGCCAGCCATTCCAGGCCACGAAGGCCCCGGCGACGAGCAGCACGGTCCAGGTGATCAGGGTGCCGTAGGTGTTCCAGAAATGCTTGAGCTGGTCGAGCTGTTCCTGTTCTTCGAGGTCGAGATGGGTGGCCATGCGCTGTCAGAGGTTGGGAGCCGGCGATTGTAGGGTGGCGGCCCAGGTGGTCACTTCAGCAAGTGAACGGGCGGACTGCGCAACGCTGGCGTCGCGCAAGGCCTTGAGAGTCACTTCACCGCGCGCAAGTTCATCGGCGCCGAAGATCAGGGCGTAGGCGGCGCCGCTGGCGTCCGCCTTGCGCATCTGCGCCTTGAAGCTCGCCAGGCCCTCGGCGGTGCTGGCGTGCATCTGCACGCGCACGCCGGTTTCGCGCAACTGCTGCAAGGCGCGCAGCACGACGGGCATCGAAGCGGCATCAGGCACGATGGCATAGACATCGGGCACCGGTGCCGGCACTTCGGCGCCCTGCTCTTTCAGCAGGTCGAGCACGCGCTCGACGCCGATGGCCCAACCCACGGCGGGCGCCGGCTTGCCGCCGATCTGCGCGATGAGGTCGTCGTAGCGGCCGCCGGCGCACACCGTGCCCTGCGCACCGAGGCGGTCGGTCACGAACTCGAACACCGTGAGGTTGTAGTAGTCGAGCCCGCGCACGAGGCGCGGATTGATCGTGAAAGCGATGTCGTTGGCCTTGAGGATGGCCTGCAACCCTTCGAAGTGCGCTAGCGATTCGGCACCGAGAAAGTCGATCAGCTTCGGCGCCGACTCGACCACCTCTTTCATCGCCGGGTTCTTCGTGTCGAGGATGCGCAGCGGGTTGCTGTGCAGGCGGCGCTTGCCGTCCTCGTCGAGCTTGTCGGCGTGCTGCTCGAAGTGGGCGATGAGCTGGGCGCGGTGCAGCGCACGCTCGGCCGGCTGGCCCAGGCTGTTGAGTTCCAGGCGCACGTCGGTCAGGCCGATGGCCTTCCACAACGCGGTGGCCAGCAGGATCAGTTCGGCGTCGACATCGGGGCCGGCAAAGCCGAGCGCCTCGGCGCCGATCTGGTGGAACTGGCGGAAGCGCCCACGCTGCGGCTTTTCGCGGCGGAACATCGGGCCCGTGTACCAGAGGCGCTTGGGACCTTCGTAGAGCATGTTGTGCTCGATCACGGCACGCACGAGGCCGGCCGTGTTCTCGGGGCGCATCGCCAGGTGCTCCGACTGCCCATGCTTGTCCGAACGGTCTTCGAAGGCGTACATCTCCTTCTCGACGATGTCCGTCACCTCGCCGATGCCGCGCACGAACAGCGCCGTGTGCTCCAGGATCGGGGTGCGGACATTGCGGTACGCATAGCGCCCCATCAGCTCGCGCACGGTGGCCTCGAGCCACTCCCAGCGCGCCGATTCGGGCGGCAATATGTCGTTCATGCCTTTGACGGCATTCAATTTTTCAGCCATGAGTCTGCGGAGGTGTCAGGCCAGGACAGCGTGTTCGCTGCCGAAGCGCTTTTCGATGTAGGTTTCGACGAGTTGGTGGAACTCGTTGGCGATATTGTCGCCGCGCAGCGTGAGGGCCTTTTCGCCGTCGATGAAGACCGGCGCGGCCGGCGCTTCGCCGGTGCCGGGCAGGCTGATGCCGATGTCGGCGTGCTTGCTCTCGCCGGGGCCGTTGACGATGCAACCCATGACGGCCACCTTCAGCGTCTCGACACCGGGGTATTTCTTGCGCCAGACCGGCATCTGCAGGCGCAGGTAGTCGTCGATCTGCTTGGCCAGTTCCTGGAACGTGGTGCTCGTGGTGCGGCCGCAGCCCGGGCAGGCCGTGACGCTCGGCACGAACACGCGCAGGCCCAGGGCCTGGAGGATTTCGTTGGCGATCAGCACTTCCTGCGTGCGCGACTCGCCCGGCTGCGGCGTGAGCGACACGCGGATCGTGTCGCCGATGCCCTCTTGCAGCAGGATCGACAGCGCCGTGGCCGAGGCCACCGTGCCCTTGGTGCCCATGCCGGCTTCGGTCAGGCCCAGGTGCAGCGGGTTGTCGCAGCGCTTTGCAAGCTCGCGGTAGACCGAGATCAGGTCCTGCACGCCGCTCACCTTGCACGACAGGATGACCTGGTTGCCGGCCATGCCCATCGATTCGGCCAGCTTGGCGGACTCGATGGCCGAGGTGATCAGCGCCTCGTACATCACCTGCTTGGCATCCCAGGGCTCGGCGCGCTGGCTGTTGGTGTCCATCAGGCTGGCGAGCAGTTCCTGGTCGAGGCTGCCCCAGTTCACGCCGATGCGCACCGGCTTGTTCCAGCGCATCGCCGCGTCGATCATCTGGCCGAACTGCTTGTCCTTCTTGTCGCCCTTGCCCACGTTGCCGGGGTTGATGCGGTACTTGCTCAGCGCCTCGGCGCAGGCCGGATAGTCGGTGAGCAGGCGGTGGCCGTTGTAGTGGAAGTCGCCGATCAGCGGCACATCGATGCCCATGCGATCGAGCTGCTCGCGGATGTAGGGCACCTGGGCGGCGGCTTCGGGCGTGTTGACAGTGATGCGGACCATCTCGGAGCCCGCGATGGCGAGCTCCTTGACCTGGATCGCGGTGCCGATGGCATCGACCGTGTCGGTGTTGGTCATCGACTGCACGCGCGTGGGCGCGTCGCCCCCCACCGTGACGATGCGCGGGCCCCAGACCACGCTGGCCTGGCGCGAGCGGCGCGCCTTGGGCGCCGCCGATTCGATGGGTTGGGGAGTGCAGTCGGTTGTCACGATTTCACCTCGAAACGCGCCACGCCGCCGCCGCGGGTGACAGGCTTCAGATCGTAGGGCTTTCCGTTCACCTGCACATCGACGGCCGATGCACGCCCCACCACCACGGACAACGGCAGCGTGCCCGACAGCCCGACGGTCTCGCCGACCTGCAGGCTGCGACGCAGCAACTGCTTGCCGCCGGCTTCGGTGACGGTGATCCAGCATTCCTCGCGCGCCACGAAGACGAGCTGCTGGCTGCTGGCGGTGCTGGCGGTGTTGGCGCTGGTGTTGGCGACGGCCGCGAGGGGCGCGGAGGCCGGGGCGGCTGGCGCGGCGGCGACCGGTGCAGCGCCCACGGGGCCGGTCGGCGCCACGGCCTGCGTCGGCACGGGCTCCGAGACATCGGCCGGATCGGCGGGCGGCGGCATGGTTTCGCCCTCGTTCTTTGCGGTCAGCCGCGCGACGGAGGCGCCGATCTGGTCGAACGCCGACTGCGGCATCCAGAACAGCACGCCGGCGCCGATCAAGAGCAGCACCACGACCGTCAGCAGCGCGCGCGACGGCAGGCCGCCGGAGCGTCCACCGTTCCAGCGCGGCGTGTCGGAGACCACGCGGGCATTCAGCGTGCGGTTGGTTTCGGCCAGCGGTGCGCGTTGCGCGCCCGGCAGCTTGGCGAGCACAGGCGCCGGATCGATGCGCAGTGCGCGGCACACGCTGCTGGCCAGGGCCCGGGCGAACACCGGGTCGGGCAGCGAGGCGATGTCGTCGGCCTCGAGCGCGATCAGCTTTTGCGGCGGCACCTTGAGCGCCGCGGCCACCATCTCGATGTGCAGGCCATGCGCTTCGCGCGCCTCGCGCAGCATGTCGCCGGCCGTCTTGTGCGCGACGTCGCCTTCTGCCAGCGGCAGTGCCGCGGACGTCCCGAACTCCGAAACCCGTTCAGTCATTGAAATTCCCGCGCTCGTACGCCATTGCCTCCCGCGATTGAGGGAAACGTCGTTGCAGTTGACCGCCCAGCTGCGCGACAGCCTCGCGGTTGTTGAGCTTCCGTTCGATCTTGATGCCGAGCCAGAGCGTCTCGGCATTGGCCGAGGGGCTGTTGTTGACACGGCGGACGTAGAACTGCGCGCGCGACCATTCTTCGCGCTGCGCCAGCACCGAGGCCAGGTTGAAGCCGACCACCGGATTGCCGGCGTCGAGCTCGTAGGCCTGCAGGAGGCTGCGCTCGGCCTGCGGCCGCTGGCCGGCCTTGAGCTCGCAGACCCCCTGAGTCATGAGCGTCTTGGCACGGTCGGCATAGCTGGGCACGGCCAGTGCCGCGGCGAACTGCTGCGCGGCGTCGCCGTAGCGGTTCTGCTGGCACAGCAGCCAGCCATAGTTGTGGCGCGTGTTGGCGTCGCGCGGATTGATTGCGACCGCGCGGCGGAAGCTGTCTTCGGCCTGGCCGGCGTCGTCCAGCCGCATGTAGACCAGGCCGCGCAGGTTGTAGGCGTCGGCGTAGTTCGGGTCGATGGCCAGCACCTGCTTGAGCTCTTCGAGGGCGACCGAGGGCTGGCCGTGTTCGAAATAGCCGGCCGCCAGCTCCATCCGCAGGCGGGCACGGCGACGGTTGTTTTCGTCGACGTCGGTCACGGCAGTGGTACCGCTGTCGGCCCCACTGCCGACAAGCCCGGTGGTGGTGGTTCGCGTGTTGACGCAGCCCGCGAGAAGAAGCGCCACGGCGACGCTCGCGATTCCTGCGCTCAGCACTCGCTGCACGCTCGCGGTCGTCGTCGGAAAGGCCATGCTCATTGCGTCAATGCTCCTGGGGAACGGTGGTCTTGGGGGTGTTGGCGCGGGGCGGGTGCAGAACGACGGGACGCTCGGCCACCGCCGCACGGCGCTGGGCCATGCGCTCGGCCGCACGGGTGCGGTCTTTCACGTCGCCGGCGAGTTGTCCGCAGGCGGCGTCGATGTCGTCACCGCGCGTCTTGCGCACGGTGGTCACGAGGCCCGCTTCGCTCAGCGTGCGGGCAAAGGCCAGCACGCGCGGTTGCGGCGAGCGCAGCAGGCCCGACGCCGGAAAGGGGTTGAACGGAATCAGGTTGAACTTGCACGAGACGTCGTGCTTGCGCACGAGCTCGATCAGCTGGCGCGCATGCTCGGGCTGGTCGTTCACGCCGTCCAGCATGCAGTATTCGAAGGTGATGAAGTCGCGCGGCGCATGCACGAGGTAGCGCTTGCAGGCCTCGAGCAGTTCGGCGATCGGGTACTTGCGATTGAGCGGCACGAGGTCGTCGCGCAGCGCATCGTTGGGCGCATGCAGCGAGACGGCCATGGCCACGGCGCAATCGGTGCCCAGGCGGTCGATCATCGGCACCACGCCGGAGGTCGACACGGTGACACGGCGGCGCGACAGCCCGTAGGCGTTGTCGTCGAGCATGGTGCGCAAGGCGGGCACCAGCGCAGAGTAGTTCTGCAGCGGCTCGCCCATGCCCATCATCACCACGTTGGAGATGACGCGCTCGCTGCGATTCAGGTGCTTGCGCAGGAAGTGCTCGGCGAACCAGAGCTGGGCGACGATTTCGCCCGTGGTGAGATTGCGGCTGAAGCCCTGATGCCCGGTCGAGCAAAAGCGGCAGCCCACGGCGCAACCGGCCTGCGACGACACGCACAGCGTGCCGCGGTCGTCTTCGGGAATGAACACGGCCTCGACCGCATCGCCGCCGCCGACGTCGAACAGCCACTTGATCGTGCCGTCCTTGGATTCATGCTGCGTGAGGACCGACAGGGCCTCCACGCGCGCGGTGGTCGCGAGTTTCTCGCGCAGCGACTTCGCCAGATCGGTCATCTGGGTGAAGTCGCTGGCGCCACGCTGGTGGATCCAGCGGAACAGCTGCGTGGCGCGGAATTTTTTCTCGCCGAGTTTTTCGCAGAACGCAGCCAGCCCGTCGAGATCGAATTCGAGCAGATTGGCTGTGGTCATGAATTCAGGCGAGCAACGGCTTCAGCGTGCGTAGACGTTGAGGCCGGCGAAGAAGAACGACACTTCGTTGGCAGCCGTTTCGGGCGCGTCCGAGCCGTGAACGGCGTTGGCATCGATGCTGTCGGCAAAGTCGGCGCGGATGGTGCCGGCGGCTGCCTTCTTGGGGTCCGTGGCGCCCATCAGGTCACGGTTCTTGGCGATGGCGTTCTCGCCTTCGAGCACTTGCACGAACACGGGGCCCGAGATCATGAACTCGACGAGGTCCTTGAAGAAGGGACGCTCCTTGTGCACCGAGTAGAACTGCTCGGCTTCGTTGCGCGACAGGTGAACCAGCTTGGCGGCGACGATCTTGAGGCCAGCAGCCTCGAAGCGGGAAACGATCTTGCCGATGACGTTCTTGGCGACGGCGTCGGGCTTGATGATGGAAAGGGTACGTTCGATAGCCATTGAAATGCTTCCTGAGCTTTGATTTTGAAGTGTTTTGTCACAACTGCAACGAGTTTGTTTCGTGGCACGTCGACAAAGCCTCTGATTTTAACCGGCGCGACCTGCGGGATTGGTGAAAACCCCGCGAAAGGCCGCGCTCCGACGGCTGGCTTTCAGCGTCCGCGGCGGCGTCCGCCGCCACCACCGCCAAAGCCACCACCGCCGCCTTGCGAGCCGCCACCACCGCCGCGACGCCCCGGACCGCCGCGCTGCTCCTTGCGCTGGCGCGAGAAGCTGTCGGCACCGATGTAGCCGAGCGAGGTCTTCATCGGATCGGGCTGGTTCGCACCGCCGCCACCGCCAGCACCCGCCGACCGGTTGCCACCGCCGCCCTGCCCTTGCCCCTGGCCACCCTGGCGGTTGCCCGGGCCGGCGTTGCCGCGACGTCCCTGCTGCGGCGGACCACCATTGCCACCGCCCCGGTTGGGACCACCGCGCCCTCCGCGCTCGCCACGCGGCGGACGACCGTCGCCCAGCGGGCTCGGAATCGGCGCCTCGCGGCCTTCGCCGCGCGCTTCACGCGGCTGGCCGCCCCCCATGCCGCCGTTGCGGTTGTTGTTGTTGCCGCGGCGCTTCTTGTTCCGGCCGTTGCGACCGCCACCCTCCGGCCCGCCGGGACCGCGTTGCGACGGACCCGCCGGTCGCGCCTGCGCACCGCCCGAGGCCTGGAACAGCGCCTGGATGTCGCGCTCGTCGAGCTCCATCCAGGCACCGCGCTTGAGACCGCGCGGCAACACCATCGCTCCGTAGCGGATGCGGATGAGCCGGCTGACCGCATGGCCCACCGACTCGAACAGGCGGCGCACCTCGCGATTGCGGCCTTCGGAAATGGTCACGCGGTACCAGCAGTTGGAGCCTTCGCCACCACCGTCTTCGATGGTGCCGAACTGCGCCATGCCGTCGTCCAGGCGCACGCCCTCGAGCAGCTTCTTCCTTTCTTCGCTGGTGAGCGCACCCAGCACGCGCACCGCGTACTCGCGCTCCAGGCCGAAGCGCGGGTGCATGAGCTGGTTGGCCAGGTCGCCGGAGCTGCTGAACAGCAGCAGGCCTTCGGTGTTCAGATCGAGCCGGCCGACCGACTGCCACTTGCCCTGCTGCAGACGCGGCAGCTTGCGAAACACCGTCGGGCGGTTCTGCGGGTCGTCGTGCGTGACGACCTCGCCCACGGGCTTGTGGTACGCGATCACGCGCGGCGGCGGCGGTGCAATGCGGTAGCGGATCGGCTTGCCGTTGATCTTGACCTGGTCGCCGTACTGGATGCGCTGGCCGATGTGGGCCGGCTCGTTGTTGACCGAGATGCGACCCTGCAGGATGAGTTGCTCCATCTCGAGGCGCGAGCCGAGGCCGGCCTGTGCCAGCACCTTGTGCAGCTTGGGCGAATCGGCCTCGGGCAGCAGCACGCGCTTGAGCGGCGGCACCTCGGGGCTTTCCTCGTCGGCGTCGAACTGGCCGGAGATGACGTCGGCAAAACGGATCGGCTCGGTCGGCGGCGCATTGCGCTGCTCGCGCTCGGCGGCACGGCGGGCGCGGTCGAGGTCGTCTTCCTCTTCGTCGGGCTCGTCTTCCTCGTCTTCCTCGTCGTCTTCGTCGTCCCCGCGGTCGTCGTCCTGGTCCTCGTCGGACGCCTGGGCACGCTGTGCTTCGACCGGTGCCGGCTCGTTTGCCTCGGCTGCCGCCACTTCCGCAGCCACGGGCGCCACATCGGGCTGGACCGTCGCGGGAGCTTCCGCAGCAGGAGCGACTTCCGCCGCGCTCACCAATTGCTCATCGGCAGCCGGCGCCTCGACCACCTTCTTCTTGCGGGGTGCACGCGGCTTCTTCGGCGCTTCCCCGGCCTCGGCCCCTGCTGGCTCTGCGGGCGCAGCGACGGATTCAACAGCAACTTCCGTCACCTTCTTGGGCGTGGCGGCCCGCTTCCGCTTCTTGACTTCGGGTTCGACCGGCAGCATCGCTGCGTCGTCGGTGTCGGATGAGCTCATGGGGTTTTTCCGGGAGAAACAGCGTGGGGGTCGTGGGGGTCGGTCTCGTCCGCTGCGGGGGACGGGACGTCGGATTCGGGTTCTTCGGGCGCGGCGGCCGCTTCGGGTTCGGCGGGCGGCTCGCCGGTTTCTGGCTCGGGCACAGGCAGCGCCTCATCGACGGGCTCGGCGGCCTCAGCGATCGCCACCACCTCTTCGGCAAACTCCGCCGCATCGGTCGAGACGACTTCCGCCAGCTCAGCCGACTCAGGCGGCGCATCGACCATGGCGAGTTCGGGCTGCACACCTTCTTCTCCATCCACCAGCGCTGCGGGCTCTGCAGATTCCGCAACGGCCTCTTCCGCCGCATCGCCGTCGATCGGCAGCCCCGGCTGGTCGCCCGCGGCCTGCTGCAGTGCGTCAACCAGCGCCGCCTGCTGCGCGGGCGTTTCCACCAGCGGCAGCTGGTCCAGCGAGGCCAACCCCAGGTCGTCGAGGAACTGGCGGGTGGTCGCGTAGAGCGCGGGCCGGCCGACCGTTTCGCGGTGGCCGATCACCTCGACCCAGCCGCGGTCTTCGAGCTGCTTCAGGATCAGGGAGTTGATCGTGACGCCGCGGATGTCTTCCATGTCGCCGCGCGTGGCCGGCTGCCGGTAGGCAATGATGGCCAGCGTCTCGAGCGCGGCGCGCGTGTAGCGCGGCGGCTTCTCGGGATGCAGGCGATCGAGGGCATCGCGCATCTCGGGCCGGCTCTGGAAACGCCAGCCGCTGCCGACGCTCACCAGCTCCAGGCCGCGTTGCGCCCAGTCTTCCTGCAGTTCGAGCAACAGCACCTTGATCGTGTCCACGCCCAGCTCGTCGTCGAACAGCACGCGCATGTCGCGCACCGGCAGCGGCTGGCTCGAACAGATCAAGGCGGTTTCGAGAATGCGCTTGGCATCCGCCGTATTCATGGTTCGCGTTATCCGGAAAAAGGCGCCTGGCGACGCTTGTTCAGATGGATGGAAGGGGTAGGCGTTGCCGGCACGCGGCGAGTGCAACGCAAGGCCGGCATCGGGTGGCCGGCGCGGCCCTCGGGCCGTCAGGCGCGATTGTAATCCAGCCCCCAGGTCTGCAAAGCCTGCGCCAGATCGGGCGGCGGCGGCGAGCGGAACTCCATCGCCTGCTGCGTGACGGGATGCACGAACGCCAGCCGGAACGCATGCAGCGCCTGCCGCGACAGGCCCGCCGCGGGCGCGCCGCCATACAGCGCGTCGCCGACCAGCGGATGGCCGATCGCCGCCATGTGCACGCGGATCTGGTGGGTGCGGCCGGTTTCGAGCGTGCAGCGCACCGCGCAGCCTTCGGTGTGGCTGTCGAGCCGCTCGATCAGGGTGCGCGCGGTCTTGCCCGCGTGGCGCTCCAGGTCGACCACGGCCATGCGCAGCCGGTTGCGCGGATCGCGACCGATCGGCGCATCGACCTGCCGCGCCGCCGCACCTTCCCAGGCCTTGTGCCCCATCGCCAGGTACTGGCGCTTCACCTCGCGCGCGGCGATCAGCGCCACCATGGCGTCCATCGCGGCCCGCGTGCGCGCTACCACCATCAGGCCGCTGGTGTCGCGGTCGAGGCGGTGCACGATGCCCGCGCGCGGCAGCAGCACGGCCTTCGGGTCGAGCGCCAGCAGCCCGTTCAGCAGCGTGCCGCTCCAGTGGCCCGGCGCCGGATGCACCACCAGGCCGGCCGGCTTGTCGATGATCCGCAGGTGCTCGTCCTCGTGGACCGTGACCAGCGCCATCGCCTCGGGCCGGAAGGCCTGGCTCTGGGGCGTGGGCCGCAGCTCGATGCGCCCCGACTGGCCCGCGCGCACCGTGGCAGAGACCTTGGTGAGCGTGCGCCCTTGCAGCTCGACGGCGCCAGCCTCAATGAGTTGCTGAAGGTAACTGCGCGAAAACTCGGGCACCAGCGCGGCCAGGGCGCGGTCGAGCCGCTGCCCGTGCTGCGCGGCGTCGATGGCGAAAGGCCGCAGCTCGCTGGGCTCCGCGAGATCGGCACCCTCTTCAGGTTCAGGCCCTTCCGGGGGATCGGTCAGGGGGTCGGTCGATATAATTGAGGGCAACTGTTTCACGAAAGCCGTATGTGATGTTTCGCGCCAAATTATCGGTCCCTGCCTGGATCGCGCTCAGCGCGGCGGCCCTTCTCGTCGCCGGTTGCGGTTCCACCACCAAGGAAGACAAGACCGCGAACTGGAGCCCCAACCGCATCTACTCGGAAGCCAAAGACGAAGTCGGCTCCGGCGCCTACGACAAGGCGGTGCCGCTGTACGAGAAGCTCGAAGGCCGTGCCGCCGGCACGCCGCTGGCCCAGCAGGCCCAGCTCGAAAAGGCCTACGCCCAGCACAAGGCCGGCGAAAAAGCCAACGCCATCGCCACGCTCGATCGCTTCATGAAGCTGCACCCGGCCAGCCCGGCGTTCGACTACGCGCTCTACCTGAAGGGCGTGATCAACTTCAACGACGACCTGGGCATGTTCGCGTTCCTGACGCGCCAGGACCTGTCCGAGCGCGACCAGAAGGCCGCCAAGGAATCGTTCGAATCCTTCCGTGACCTCGTGACGCGCTTCCCCGAGTCGCGCTACGCGCCCGACGCGCGCCAGCGCATGAACTACATCGTGAACTCGCTCGCGCAGTACGAAGTTCACGTGGCCCGCTATTACTACTCGCGTGGCGCCTACCTGGCGGCCATCAACCGGGCGCAGATCGCGCTGTCCGACTACCGCGAAGTGCCGGCGCTCGAAGAAGCCCTGTACATCATGGTGAAGTCGTACGACGCACTCGGCATGAAGGACCTGCGCGACGACGCACAACGCGTGCTGACCACCAACTACCCGCAGAGCACCTACCTGGCGAACGGCTTCAAGGGCAGCACCGACCCCTGGTGGAAGCTCTGGTAATCCAGCGCCTCCCGATAGATATCAGTAAGGTTTCCTGAGCGCGTCGATCGCGCTCTCGAAATCCGCTTCGGTTTCCAGCCGGCGCATCGGCGGCAACGCCGCAAGCAGCCGCCGGCCATAGCCCATCGCCACGAGGCGCGTGTCGCAGATCGCGAGCACGCCGCTGTCGGTTTCACGGCGAATGAGGCGCCCTGCCCCTTGTTTCAATGCCACGGCCGCCTCGGGCAGCGAGTAATCGCTGAACGAGCTGCGCCCCTGCGCTTCGAGCCGCTGCGAGCGAGCCTCCACCAGCGGATCGTTGGGCGGCGGAAAAGGCAGCTTGTCGATCACCACGAACTGCAGCGCGTCGCCCGGCGCATCGAAGCCTTCCCAGAACGAGGCCGACGCCACCAGCACGCAGCCCGCGCGCCCGTTGCTCGCGCCTTCGCGAAAGCGGTCCATGAGCACGCGCTTGGGCAGCTCGCCCTGCACCAGCACCTCGGGCCGTGCTTCTGTCTGGAGCAGCTCGAACTGCTGGCGCATCGCATCGCCGATGGTGCGCAGCGCACGCAGCGTGGTGGTGAGCACCAGCGTGCGCCCGCCGAGTTCGGCGGCGCCGTGTGCGGCCAGCTTGGCCACCTGCTGGCTGTGCGTGGGATCGTTGGGCTTCGGAAAGGCCCGCGGCACGTAGATCGCCGCCTGCGAGGCGTAGTCGAAGGGGCTTTGCACGCGCAGCACTTCGGCGTCGCGCAGGCCGCAGGGCTCAGTGAACCAGCGCAGCGTCGGGTCGTCGCCCAGCGTGGCGGAGGTGAAGACCCAGGCGCGGCGGCTGTCTTCCTGCGGAGGCGGCGGGACGGCGCCGTGCGCGGGGTCTTCCTCGTCGTCGCCATAGGGCAGGTCGGGCTCCACAGGCTCGTCGGCCAGCTTGAGCACCCGCTTGCGCATCGCATCGGCGATGTCGAGCGGCGACTCGATCAGCCGCAGCTGCGTGCCCACGTCGACCCAGCGCACGGAGTCGAGTTCGCACGGCTGCGCGAAACGCGCCGTGCGCTTGGCGAGCTGGCGCGCGCGCTCGTGCAGGCGCACGAAGTCGGGCGAGATCTCGCTCACCGTGTCCAGCCCGTCGGCGGCCAGCACGAAGGCGTCCTGCAGGTCGTCGAGCGCGCCCTGCCAGGATTCGGCATTCACACCCTCGGGGGCCGGGCCGATCCAGCGCAGCTTGGCGCCCGGCCATTGCTTGCCGACCACCAGCCGCAGCTCGCGCGCCGCGCGTTCGACCCCTGCCACCAGCTGCTGCCAGTCGACCAGCCCGCGCGCATGCTGCAGGCCCGCGCCGAGCATGTCGCGCGCGAAGTCGAGCGCCTGCCCGCTGCCGAGTTGCGCGCCCAGGAACTGCACGCCGGTCTCGTTGAGCTGGTGTGCTTCGTCGAACACGACGACGCTCACGGTCGGCAGCAGTTCGGCCATGCCGGTCTCGCGCACCGCGAGGTCGGCGAAGAACAGGTGGTGGTTGATGACCACGATGTCGGCCGCCAGCGCCTCGCGCCGCGCCAGGTTGACGTGGCAGGCCTTGAACTGCGGACATTGCGCGCCCAGGCAGTTCTCGCGCGTGGAGGTGATCAGCGGGATCAGCGGCGAACGTTCGTCGAGCCCCGGCAGTTCGGCGAGGTCGCCGGTGCGCGTGGCTTTCGACCACTGCTCGATCTTTGCCAGCGTGCGCAGGCTGCCGCGCTCGGGCAGCGAGGCGTCGTGGCGCGCCATGTCGAGGCGGTGCAGGCACAGGTAGCTGCCCCGCCCTTTCAGCAGCGCCGTGCGTATCGGCAGCGCGAAGGCCTCGACGAGGCGCGGCAGGTCGCGGCCGAACAGCTGGTCTTGCAGGGTCTTCGTGGCGGTCGAGAGCAGCACGCGCTCGCCGCTCAGCAGCGCCGGCACGAGGTACGAGAAGGTCTTGCCCACGCCGGTACCGGCCTCGACCACGAGGATGCCACCGTCGGAGATGGTGCGGGCCACGGCCATCGCCATCTCGGTCTGGCCGCCGCGTTCGCGGAACTGCTCGGCGGCCTGCGACAGCACCCCGTCCTGCGCGAACGCATCGCGCACCTGGTTTTCGAGCGGCGACGTCACGCCGGTTCTTTCGGGTCGAGCGCGTTCTCGAGCTGGGCGATCTGGTCGCGCAGGGCGAGGCGGCGCTTTTTCAGGCGGCGCATCAGCAGTTCGTCCTGCGGCGTGCCATCTTCCGAGAGCCGGTCGATGGTGGCGTCGAGGTCGGCATGCGCGATGCGCAGCTCGATCAGCTGACGGGAAAGGGAATGAAGATTGGAGTCCAACGGTGGGGGTGCGCGTGCCGCATGGGGCCGCGCGTGTTCATTCGATAATACGTCCTGACACGAACCCCAGAGAAGACAGAAAGCGCGCCTCTGGCGCCCCAGCGCTCATGACCCAAGGCTTTCGACTCGCCGCCGCCACCGGCCTCCACAAGGGGGATCGCCCCTACCAGCAGGACCAGGTGCTGTTGATGAGCCACCCCCGCACGCCGGGCTGCGTGCTCGGTGTCATCGCCGACGGCATGGGCGGACGCAGCGGCGGGCGCAAGGCGTCCGACCAGGTGCTGATGACCGCGCGCCAGCTCTTCACCCGCTACAGCCCCGAGCGCGACGACCCCGCCGTCGTGCTGCGCCAGCTGCTCGAAGACGCCCACACCGTGATCAAGCTCACGGCGCTGTCGAGCGAGCAGGAACCGCACAGCACGCTGGCCGCCTTCCTGATGAACCCCAAGGGCGACTGCGCCTGGATTCATGCGGGCGACTCGCGCATCTATCACTTCAACGACGGCGCGCTGGTCAAGCGCACGCGCGACCATTCGTACGTGCAGGCGCTGGTCGATCGCGGCCAGATCAGCGAGGCCGAGGCCAACATCCATCCGCAGGGCAACATCCTGCTGGGTTGCCTGGGCATGACGACCACGCCGCCGCCCGTCGATCCGCACCACATCGCCAAGCTGCAGCCGGGCGACCTGCTGATGGCCTGCAGCGACGGCCTGTGGCACTACTTCTCGCCCGAGGAACTGGCCAGCGTGCTGTACGCGCAGCCGCCGCGCGACGCAGTGGAAATCCTGGTGGGAGAAGCGCGGCGCCGTGCGCGCGGCACGGGCGACAACATCTCGATCGCGGTGCTCAAGCTCGACCGGCTGCCCGCGGCGGCCTGAGCGCCCGCCCTCTTTCAAGGATCAGGGCGAGGAAGCCGCCGGTGCCGGTGGCAACGGTGCGCCGCGCGGCTTGGTGCGCTCGGCGTTCTGGCGTTCGCGGTTGGCGCGGTGTTCCGCCGCCCGCTTCTGCTTGTCCTCGAAGCGCGTGGTCGCGGCCGGCGCTTCGGCGCGGCGCTGGGCCGCCTTGGCCTGCTCGTCGGCGTGGGCCTTCTGCTTGTTCTCGAACTGGCGCTGGCGCTCGGCCGCGTCGGCCGCGGTCGCGGCCCGGCTCGCGGCGTGGTCGGCGGCGCGCTGCTCGCGCGCCTTCTGGTCTTCCTGCGACTTCTCGCGCTGTTCGCGCGAATCCTGCGGGCGCTGGGTGGCGGCCTTCTGGTCGAGCTTCTGCAGCTCGGCCGCGCCGCTGCGCTGGCGCTGAATGTCGTTGATCGCGGTTTCCTGTCGCTTGATGTGGTCGGTTTCCTTGCGACGGCGGCTGCGGCTTTCGCGCAGGCAGTCTTCGACCGCGAACTTCTTGTAGCAGGCCGCGCGCTCCTTCGCGTAGCGCGACTCGATGACCTCGCGCTCGGCCGCCAGGCGGCTGCGTTCGGCTTCGAGGTCGGCGTTGCCCGCCGCCGCATTGGACTGGGCCCACAGCGGCAGGCTGGCCAAGGCCAGGAACAGGGCAAGAGCGGTTTTTTTCATGTGAGTCGGGTGTCGACGATGCGGCGTTCCAGGGCGAGGAATTCGCTCGACTGCATTTCGGTGAGCCGGGACACCGTGCGCGGAAACTCGTGCGCCAGCGGCCCCTCGGTGTACAACGCCTCGGGCGGAACCTCGGCCGACATGATGAGCTTGCAGCGCCGGTCGTACAAGACGTCGACCAGCCAGGTGAAACGGCGTGCTTCCGAGGCCATGCGCACCGGCATGTGCGGCACGTCGGACAGCAGCACGGTGTGGAACTGGCTTGCGATCTCGAGGTAGTCGTTCTGCGAACGCGGGCCGCCGCACAGCGTCTTGAAGTCGAACCACACCACGCCGCCGGCCTTGCGCAGCGCGCGGATCTCGCGCTGCTCGATGTGCAGGATCGGGTTCTCGTCGGCCGTCTCGGCCAGCTTGTCGAAGGCGTGGCGCATTTCCTTCTCGGCCGCCGCGTCGTTCGGCGTGAGGTACATGCGCAGCTGCTCCAGCGTGCGGCGCCGGTAGTCGGTGCCGTTGTCCACGCTCAGAACCTCAAGCTTCTGGTTGAGCAGTGCAATGGCGGGCAGGATGCGGTCGCGGTGCAGGCCGCCGGGGTACAGGTCGTCGGGCTTGAAGTTCGAGGTGGTGACAAAGCCCACGCCGTTGTCGAACAGCGCCACGAGCAGCCGATGCAGGATCATCGCGTCAGTGATGTCCGCGACGTGGAACTCGTCGAAGCAGATCAGCTTGTAGCGCTTGGAGATGCGCAGTCCCAGCTCGTCGAGCGGGTTCACGGTGCCCTGCAGGTCGCGCAACTCGCGGTGCACTTCGCGCATGAACTCGTGGAAGTGCAGGCGCGTCTTGCGCCGCAGCGGCACGGCGTTGAAGAACAGGTCCATCAGGAAGCTCTTGCCGCGCCCCACGCCGCCGTACATGTAGACGCCGCGCGGCAGCTCCGGCCGGTTGATGAGCTTCTTCAGCGCATTGGAGCGCCGGGCCTTGTACTCGCCCCACTCGGTGGCGCAGCGGTCGAGCGCCTCGACAGCCGCGAGTTGTGCGGGATCGCTCTTGAACCCGCGTGCCGCGAGTTCCGCTTCGTAAGCCTGTTTGACGCTCAAGGGATCGGATCGCTTCAAAAATGGAGAGCCCCGACCGCCCCGCGAGGGTCGATCGGGGCCGGGTTCGCTCAAGAACCGGAGATCAGAAGTTGAGCGTGCGCTTGTCCACGGCCAGGGCCGCTTCCTTGGTGGCTTCCGACAGCGATGGGTGCGCATGGCAGATGCGCGCGATGTCTTCGGCGCTGGCCTTGAACTCCATCGCCACGACGGCTTCGGAGATCAGCTCGCTGGCCTGTGGGCCCACGATGTGCACGCCCAGGATCTCGTCCGTGGCGGCGTCGGCCAGGAACTTGACCATGCCGGTCGTGTCGCCCAGCGCGCGTGCGCGGCCGTTCGCCAGGAACGGGAAGGTGCCGGCCTTGTAGGCGCGGCCTGCGGCCTTGAGCTGCTGCTCGGTCTGGCCGACCCATGCGATCTCGGGGCTGGTGTAGATCACCCACGGCACGGTGTTGAAGTTCACGTGGCCGTGCTGGCCCGCGATACGCTCCGCCACCGCCACGCCTTCTTCCTCGGCCTTGTGCGCCAGCATCGGGCCGCGCACCACGTCGCCGATGGCCCACACGTTGGGCAGGCTGGTCTTGCAGTCGTCGTCCACGGCGATGGCGCCGCGCTCATCGAGCTTCAGGCCCACGGCTTCGGCATTCAGGCCGATGGTGTTGGGCACGCGACCGATCGAGACGATCAGCTTGTCGACTTCCAGCGTCTGGGCTTCGCCCTTGGCGTTGGTCCAGGCGACGCTCACGCCCTTCTTCGACGACTTGATCTCGCCGACCTTCACGCCGAGTTCGATCTTGAGCTTCTGCTTGTCGAAGGCCTTCTTGGCTTCCTTGGCGATCTGCTCGTCCACGGCGCCCAGGAAGGTCGGCAGGGCTTCGAGCACCGTGACCTCGGCACCGAGGCGGCGCCACACCGAACCCATTTCGAGGCCGATGACGCCCGAGCCGATCAGGCCCAGCTTCTTGGGCACAGCGCCGATGCGCAGCGCGCCGTCGTTCGAGAGGATGTTTTCCTCGTCGAACGGCGTGCCCGGCAGCGCGCGGGCGTTGGAGCCCGTGGCGATGATGATGTGCTTGCCGCTGATCGATTCTTCAGCGGCGCCCGCCACCTTGATCTCGTAGCCGGTTTCGTCGGTCTTCACGAACGAACCGCGGCCATGGAAGAAGCTGATCTTGTTCTTCTTGAACAGGTACAGGATGCCGTCGTTGTTCTGCTTCACGACCTGGTCCTTGCGGGCCAGCATCTTGTCGATGTCCAGGCCGAGGCCTTCGACCTTGATGCCGTGGTCCGCAAAGTGGTGGCCGGCCTGCTCGAAGTGCTCCGACGATTGCAGCAGCGCCTTCGAGGGAATGCAGCCGACGTTGGTGCAGGTGCCGCCCGGTGCGGGGCCGCCCTTGCCGTTCTTCCACTCGTCGATGCAGGCCACGTTGAAGCCGAGCTGCGCAGCGCGGATCGCCGCGATGTAGCCGCCAGGACCGCCGCCGATGACGACGACGTCGAATTGCTTGTTTGCCATCTGGTTCTTGCTCCCCGGATCAGATGTCGAACAGCAGGCGCGACGGATCTTCCAGCGCTTCCTTCATGGCGACCAGGCCCAGCACGGCTTCGCGGCCGTCGATGATGCGGTGGTCGTAGCTCATGGCGAGGTAGTTCATCGGGCGAACGACGATCTGGCCGTTTTCGACCACGGCGCGGTCCTTGGTGGCGTGCACGCCCAGGATGGCCGACTGGGGCGGGTTGATGATCGGGGTCGAGAGCATCGAGCCGAAGGTGCCGCCGTTGGAGATGGAGAACGTGCCGCCGGTCATTTCTTCAATGCCCAGCTTGCCGTCTTGCGCCTTCTTGCCGTACTCGGCGATCTTCTTCTCGATGTCGGCGAAGCTCATCTGGTCGGCATTGCGCAGGATGGGCACCACCAGGCCGCGCGGCGAACCGACGGCGATGCCGATGTCGAAGTAGCCGTGGTACAGGATGTCGTTGCCGTCGACCGAGGCGTTGAGCACCGGGTACTTCTTCAGTGCGTGCACCGCGGCCTTCACGAAGAAGCTCATGAAGCCGAGCTTCACGCCGTGTTCCTTGGTGAACGCGTCCTGGAACTTCTTGCGCAGGTCCATGACCGGGGCCATGTTCACTTCGTTGAAGGTGGTCAGGATGGCGTTGGTCGATTGCGACTGGATCAGGCGCTCGGCGATGCGCGCGCGCAGGCGGCTCATCGGCACGCGCTGTTCCGGACGCTCGCCCAGGTCAGGCGCGGCGGGCGCGGCGACCTGCTGCAGCGCGGGCTTGGCAGCCGGTGCGGCGATGGTGGCGGCAGGCTTGGCGCCGGCAGCCACGGCGCCGAGCACGTCGCCCTTGGTCACGCGGCCGTCCTTGCCCGTACCGGCCACGTCGCTGGTCTTCAGGTTGTTGTCCGCCAGCAGCTTGGCGGCGGCGGGCATGGCGACGTCGGCCTTCGAACCACCGGTAGCGGCGGCTGCCGCTGCGGGAGCAGCAGCGGCCGGTACGGCGGCGGGGGCTGCTGCAGCAGCGGGTGCCGCGGCGGCGGCCTTGCCGTCGGTGTCGATCTTGGCGATCAGCTGCTCGGCCACCACGGTGGCGCCGTCGGGCTGAACGATCTCGACCAGCACGCCGGCCGAGGGCGCGGGCACTTCGAGCACGACCTTGTCGGTTTCGATCTCGATCAGGATTTCATCGACGGCGACGGCTTCGCCGGCTTTCTTCTTCCACGTGAGCATGGTGGCCTCGGCCACGGATTCGGAAAGCTGGGGGACTTTGACTTCTACGATAGACATTTGGAGTGAGCTCCGTTTTGTTCTTGAGGGTGTTCGTGTGAAAAGGGACGGTTCTTACTTGGTCAGCACGAAGCCCTTGAGCTTGCCAAATGCGCCATCGACCAGCGCCTTCTGCTGTTCCTGGTGCAGGTGCGAGTAGCCGACTGCAGGCGATGCCGAGGCGGCACGGCCGGAGTAGCCGAGCTTCTGGCCTTCCTGCATGTTTTCGTGGATGTAGTGCTGCACGAAGAACCAGGCGCCCTGGTTCTGCGGCTCGTCCTGGCACCACACGATGTCCACGAGGTTGGGGTACTTCTTGACCTCGGCGGCGAACGCCTTGTGCGGGAACGGATAGAGCTGCTCGACGCGGATGATCGCCACGTCGTCGCTGCCCTGCTCTTCGCGCTTCTTGGCCAGGTCGTAGTAGACCTTGCCCGAGCAGGCGATCAGGCGCTTGACCTTCTCGGCCTTCAGACCCTTGCTGTCGGGAATGACGGTCTGGAAGCTGCCCTTGGTGAACTCGGACAGCGGCGAGGTCGCGTCCTTGTTGCGCAGCAGCGACTTGGGCGTGAGGATGATCAGCGGCTTGCGCAGGTTGCGCACCATCTGGCGGCGCAGGATGTGGAAGATCTGGCTGGCCGTGGTCGGCTGCACCACCTGCATGTTGGTGTCGGCGCTCAGCTGCATGAAGCGCTCCAGGCGGGCCGAGCTGTGCTCGGGGCCCTGGCCTTCGTAGCCGTGCGGCAGCATCATCGTGATGCCGTTGACGCGGCCCCACTTGACTTCGCCCGAGGCGATGAACTGGTCGATCACCACTTGCGCGCCGTTCACGAAGTCGCCGAACTGGGCTTCCCAGATGACGAGCGTGTTGGGGTCGTTCGAGGCGTAGCCGTATTCGAAGGCCAGCACGGCTTCTTCGGACAGGATCGAGTCGATGACGACGAACGGGGCCTGGTTCTCGGCCACGTTCTGCAGCGGCGTGTAGGTGCCGGTGTCGAACTTCTCGCGGTTCTGGTCGTGCAGCACGGCGTGACGGTGCGTGAACGTGCCGCGGCCCGAGTCTTCACCCGACAGGCGCACCGGGTAGCCGCTGGCCACCAGCGAGGCGAACGCCATGTGCTCGCCCATGCCCCAGTCGACGTTGACGTCGCCACGGCCCATGGCGGCGCGGTCGTCCAGCACCTTCTTCACGAGCGGGTGCACGGTGAAGTTCTCGGGCGCCTTGGTGATGCGCTCGGCCAGACGCTTCCACTCGGCGGAGGGAATCGCGGTGTCGCCGGCGTCGGTCCACTTCTTGTTGAGGTACGGGCTCCAGTCGACGGCGTACTTGCTCTTGAAGTTGGTGAGCACGGGGTCGACGGTGTTCTTGCCTTCGTCGAAGGCGGCGCGCTGCGCCTTGACCATGTCGTCGCCGAGCGTGTCGCCCAGGCCTTGCGCGGCCAGCTTGTCGGCGTACAGCTTGCGCGTGCCGGGGTGGGCCGCGATCTTCTTGTACATCAGCGGCTGGGTGAGCGAAGGCGTGTCCTGCTCGTTGTGGCCCAGCTTGCGGAAGCAGATGATGTCGACGACCACGTCCTTCTGGAATTCCATGCGGAAATCAAGAGCGAACTGGGTGGCGAGCACCACGGCTTCGGGGTCGTCGCCGTTCACGTGCAGCACCGGCGCTTCGATCATCTTGACGATGTCCGAGCAGTACAGCGTCGAGCGGCTGTCGCGCGGGTCGCTGGTGGTGAAGCCGATCTGGTTGTTGATGACGATGTGCACCGTGCCGCCGGTGGAGTAGCCACGGGTTTCGGCCAGCGCCAGCGTTTCCATCACGACGCCCTGGCCTGCGAAGGCGGCGTCGCCGTGCACGATCACGGGCAGCACCTGCTTGCCCAGCGGGTCGCCACGGCGGTCCATGCGGGCGCGCACCGAGCCTTCGACCACGGGGTTCACGATTTCCAGGTGCGAGGGGTTGAACGCCAGGCTCAGGTGGACCGGGCCGCCGGGGGTGGTCACGTCCGAGCTGAAGCCCTGGTGGTACTTGACGTCGCCGCTGGGCAGGTCTTCGGGGGCGGTGTGGTCGAACTCGGCGAACAGGTCGGCGGGCATCTTGCCCAGCGAGTTCACCAGCACGTTCAGGCGGCCGCGGTGGGCCATGCCGATCACGATTTCCTGCACGCCCTTGACGCCGGCCTGGTTGATCAGTTCGTCCATCGCGACGATGAAGCTTTCGCCGCCTTCGAGCGAGAAGCGCTTCTGGCCGACGTACTTGGTGTGCAGGAAGCGCTCGAGGCCTTCGGCGGCCGTCAGGCGGTTCAGCACGTGCTTCTTCTGCTCGGCGCTGAGCTTGGGATTGGTGCGGGCGCTTTCGAGCTTCTGCTGCCACCAGCGCTTGTGGTTCTGGTCGGTGGTGTACATGTACTCGGCACCCATCGTGCCGCAGTACGTTTCACGCAGGGCATTGAGCAGGTCGCGCAGCGACATGGTCTCTTTGCCGAAGAAGGTGTTGCTGGTGTTGAACACCGTCTCGAGGTCAGCGTCGGCAAAACCGTAGAACGAGGGCTCGAGTTCCGGAATGGCGGGACGCTCGGCGCGCTTGAGCGGGTCGAGGTCGGCCCAGCGGGCGCCGACGTTGCGGTAGGCGGCAATCAGCTGCTGGACTGCCGTGCGCTTGCGGCCGAGCTCGGAGTCGGCGCCGCTGGCCTGCACGACACGGGTCGTACCCTGCTTGGCCAGTTCGGCAAAGGCGTTGATGACCGGCAGGTGGGGGACGTCGCGGGCGCTGGTGCCGTCGGCGGCGGGAACGTTCTGCAGGGCGTCGAAATACGTGCGCCAGTTGTCGGGAACGCTGCCGGGGTTGGCGAGGTAGTTTTCGTACATCTCCTCGACATAGGGCGCATTGCCGCCGAAGAGGTAGGTGTTGCCTTGATAGGCGGTGTACGCCGTGGGCGTAGAGGAATCGCTCATGATCCGCTGACCTTCGCTTCCCTGGAGGAAGCACGAGTTGGTTAAGAAACCTTCCGCGACACGGCTGGACCGATTGGCGGATGCGACTGTGGCTGGGGAAGGGCCTGAGTACCTTGGCATTGTGCCACGTCAACCATATGACGACAGAACGCGGCTGCGCAAGGCCCGCAACCCTACCCCGATTCGCGCCCGCGGTCAGGTGGCGGACAGTAACTGTTTGATCTGCTGGAGGGTGGCCGGATCGTCGATGGTGGTCAGGTCGCCCGGGTCGCGCTGCTCGCAGACGGCCTGGATCGCCCGGCGCAGCAGCTTGCCGCTGCGGGTCTTGGGCAGGCCGCTCACGAAGCGCACGCGCGCAGGCCGCGCCAGGGCGCCGAGCTGGTCGGCCACGACCTTCATGATCTCGCCCTCGAGTTTGAGGGCCGCGTCGGCATCGGTCACAGCCAGGCCGTCTTTCGGCACGACGAAGGCCATCGCCACCTGCCCCTTGAGCGTGTCGGCCACGCCGACCACGGCCACCTCGGCCACGTTGGCGTGGCCCGAGATGCTCTCCTCGATCTCGCGCGTGCCCAGCCGGTGGCCGGCGACGTTGATCACGTCGTCGGTGCGGCCCAGGATGTAGAAGTAACCGTCGGCGTCGCGGATGCCCCAGTCGAAGGTCGAATAGACCATCTTGCCCGGCACGCTCTTCCAGTACGTATTGACAAAGCGCGCATCGTCCTTCCACACGGTCTGCATGAAGCCGGGCGGCGTTGGGCCCTCGACCACGACCACGCCCTTCTCGTTCGCGCCGGTGAGTTCCTCGCCGGTCGACTCGTGCAGGATCTTGATGCGGAAGCCGTACATCGGCACGCCGGGGCTGCCGAACTTGCTGGGCTTGGCTTCCACGCCGTTGGCGATGGTGATCATCGGCCAGCCCGATTCGGTCTGCCAGTAGTTGTCGATGATCGGCACGCCCAGGCCCTCGCTGATCCAGCGCGCAGTCGGTTCGTCCAGCGGCTCGCCGGCCAGGAACAGCGCGCGCAGGGTCGACAGGTCGTACTTCTTGAGCAGCGCCGGGTCTTGCTTCTTGAGCACGCGCACGGCGGTGGGCGCGCTGAACATCACGGTCACCTTGTACTTCTCGACCAGGCGCCACCAGATGCCGCCGTCGGGCTGCTGGTCGATGCCCTGCGTGGGCAGGCCCTCGTACATGATGGTGGCCATGCCCGCGATCAGCGGGCCGTAGACGATGTAGCTGTGGCCCACGACCCAGCCGATGTCGCTGGTCGAGAAGTAGGTTTCGCCGGGGCGTCCGTCGAAGATGTGCTTCATGCTCGCGGCCAGCGCCACGGCGTAGCCGCCCACGTCGCGCTGCACGCCCTTGGGCTTGCCGGTGGTGCCGCTCGTGTAGATCGTGTAGCTGATGTCGGTCGAGGCCAGCCAGGTGCAGGGCACCTGCGCGTCCAGGTGCTTTTGTCTCAGTTCGCCCGCCAGGTGGTCGCGGCCGGCCACCAGCGTCATCGGCGCCAGGCCGCGGTCGGTCAGCAGCACGGCCTCGGGCTTGTGCTTCGACAGGCGGATGGCTTCGTCGAGCAGCGGCTTGTACGCGATGACCTTGCCGCCGCGCGAACCCGCGTCGGCGCTCACGACCACCTTGGGTTCCGCGTCCTCGATGCGGGTGGCCAGCGAGCCACTCGCGAAGCCGCCGAACACCACGCAGTGGATGGCGCCGATGCGCGCACAGGCCAGCATCGCGAACGCGGCCTCGGGAATCATCGGCATGTAGATGAGCACGCGGTCGCCCTTGCCCACGCCCAGCTCGACGAGGCTGGCGGCGGTGCGCTGCACCTCGGCATGCAGCTCGGCGAAGCTGTAGCTTTTCTCGGTGCCGGTCTCGGTCGACACGAAGATCAGCGCCGGCTGGTCGCCCCGATCGGCCAGGTGCCGGTCGACGGCGTTGTGGCACAGGTTGGTGGTGCCGCCGACGAACCAGCGCGCGAACGGCGGCTGGCTGGCGTCGAGGATCTGCTGCGCGGGCGTGTGCCAGTCGATCAGCTTCGCCTGCTCGGCCCAGAAGGCCTCGGGCGCGTCGACGGACTGGCGGTAGAACTCTTCATAGCGGCTCATCGGGATCTGTCTCCTGTTTTATGGATGTCGTTCCGGACTCGCGCCGAAACTGAATTCATAATTATGGGAGTCGATCTTGCGGGAAGCTGACAGCCGCGGCAATCCGGGCGGCCCCTTGCCGGGTCGCCCTCAACAGCAGTTCAGCGAATCAGCGGATCAGCGCCTGCAGGTCGCGGAACGCCGGGTGTTCAGCGGTGCGCAGCCACTCGAAGCCGACCATCTCGGTGGTCACGAGCTCGGCGCCGGCGCCGGCCAGGCGGTCGAAGGCCGCGTCGCGGTTGCGCTCGGTGCGCGAACTGCAGGCGTCGGTGACGACCCACACGTCGAACTCGTCCTCGAGCAGGTCGAGCGCGGTCTGCAGCAGGCAGACATGGGCTTCGCAACCGGCGATGACGATGGTGTTGCGCTCTTCGGCCGCGGCCGGGGGCTTCTGCAGGTGCTTGGGCAGGCTGCGGGCGTTGCCCTGCGGCGCCGCCTTCGTGGGCGGGCGCAGCCATTCGCCGAGCCCCTCTTCCACGCCGCTGAAATGCATCTTGGCCAGCGTCTTGCGGCAGAAGGCCCGGATCTCGGGCAGGTTCTCGCCCAGCTTGGACGGGTTCTGCTCGGTGCCCCAGACCGGCACGTCGACCCATTGCGCCATCTGGCCCAGGCGCGCCGCGTTGCGCGCTGCCGCCTCGCCTTCGAAGATCGCCGGCATCAGCCGCGCCTGGTAATCGACCAGGACAAGTTGGGATTGCGTGGCGTCGAGCAGCATGGACTTCTTCTTTCAGGTATCGGTTGAACTGGGCTGAACCGTACCACCGAAAAGCGCGGGTTTCGCGGGATCGTCCGCCGTTGCCACTGGGGAAGATCGCTGCACCAACTGCGCGAGGTAGGTCTTGAACAGCGCATCGGCCGACTGCCTGAACATGCGGATGCGCCCCGTGTGCTGCATCAGCAGCAGCCCGACGCCGTGCGCGAACAGCGCCGTGTTCTCCTGCTGCGCGAGGTCGGCATCGAGGCCCAGGGCGAGCAGTGCTTCTTCGCAGGGGCGCAGGGCGTCGTAGAGGCGGTCGTTCAGTTCGTGGTCGAGCGCATGCGTGAGCCCCCGGGGCCGCATGCCGTGCACCAGATAGAAGCCGAGGTCGAGGTCGCGCGGGTTCGCCGCATAGAAGTCGAACCAGGCCTGGGCCTTGGCGGCCAGGGTCTGGTCGGGCCGGCGCTCGGACACCGCCACCTCGGCCACCGCGGCCTGCAGGCGCAGCAGCGACTCGTCGAGCAAGGCCGCGTAGATCGCCTCCTTGCTCTCGAAGTACGAATAGATGGCGCCCGGCGTGTAGCCGGCTTTCTTCGCGATTTCACGGATGCTCGCGCCTTCGATGCCCGCCTCGGCGAACACCGTTCGGGCGGCGTCGAGCACCAGGGCGCGGCGGGCGTCGGTGAGAGTCTGGCGGCGTTGGAGCTTGGCGTGCATGGGCGGGACTATAGCCCTCGATCTGGTCGCCGATCATTTTTTCGAACGTTGATCTAAAAATTGAACAGTGTTTAAATCTCCGCGCCAAACGGTCCAAAAACCCCCACGAGCCCCTGGAGACAACACGCATGAATGCCCCGCCTTCCGACGCCCTCCTCATGTCCGGCGCCGACTACCGTGAATCGCTGCGCCGCTACACGCCCACCGTGTTCGTCGACGGCCGCCGCGTCGCCAGCGTGGCCGACGAGCCCGCCTTCCAGCCCGGCATCAACGCCATCGCCCTCACCTACGACCACGCGCTCAAGTCCGAGTACGCGCCGCTCATGACCGCCGTGCAGCACACCAGCGGCAAGCGCGTGAACCGCCTTTCGCACATCAACACCAGTTCGGGCGACCTACTCAACAAGCTCGAGGCCGTGCGGCTGGTCTGCCAGGAAACCGGCTGCGCCCAGCGCTACCTGACGCACGACGCGCTCAACGCCATCGCCCAGGTGTCCGCGCGCATCGACGACGCGCGCGGCAGCACCGAGCACACCGCGCGCTTCCACGACTACCTGCACCGCATCCAGGACCAGGACCTGACCCTGGGCGTCGCCATGACCGACGCCAAGGGCGACCGCAGCCGCCGGCCGCACGAGCAGGCGAATGTCGACAGCTACCTGCACGTGGTCGAGCGCAACGCGCGCGGCATCGTCATCTCGGGCACCAAGGCCATCGTGACCGGCGCGCCGTATGTGCACGAGCTGCTGGTCATGCCCTGCCGCAACATGGGCAAGGAAGACGCCGACTTCGCCGTCTGCTGCGCCGTTCCGCTCGATGCGCCCGGCCTCACCATCGTCGCGCGGCCCGCCGGGCGACCCGGCGAGAAGCTGGAGCACGGCGACGCCCTCTTCAGCCGCAAGTACGGCCAGAGCACCGGCGTGTGCATGTTCGACCGCGTGTTCGTGCCCTGGGAGCGCGTGTTCTACGCCGGCGAATGGGAGCACTCGGGCCACCTGACCTACAGCTACGCCACGCACCACCGCCACAGCTGCATCGCGGCCCGCGCCGGCTTCGGCGACCTGCTGATCGGCGCCGGTGCGCTGATGTGCGAGGCCAATGGCTTCGACCCCGGCAAGGAGAGCCACCTGCGCGAGCAGATGGTCGAGCTCATCACCATCACCGAGAGCTTCTTTGCCTGCGGCGTGGCGGCCAGCGTCTATGGCAAGGCCGACGACCACTGCGAGGTCTTCATGCCCGACCCGGTGTTCAGCAGCATCGGCAAGCTGCTGCTGGCCACGAAGATCTACGACATGCACCGCATCGCCCACTACGTGAGCGGCGGCCTCATCGTCACCCTGCCCGGCCCCGACGAGGACCACAACCCCGAGACCGCGGCGCGGCTGTCCGACGTGCTGCGCGCCAACCCCGCCATTCCCTACGAACAGCGCATCGAGACGGCACGCTTCATCGAAGACCTCACGGCCGGCTACCAGGGCGGCTGGTACAGCGTGATCAGCCTGCACGGCGGCGGCTCGCCGGCGGCGATGAAGCAGGAGATCTGGCGCAACTACCCGGTCGGCTCGAAGGTCGAACTGGTCGAGCGGCTGCTCGAGCGCGGCATCGCGGCCGACGGCACGCCGGCCGCCGCGCCGCACGACCCGCGCCGCGCCATCACGAAGAACCGCCAGCCCGGCAAGTGCTGCGACACCGGCTGCACCGTGCCGGGACAACCCGTGATGGTCGACCTGCCGATTCCGGTGTCGCGCACCTAGACTCCGGCGGATGCAGACCCTGTCGCTCCTGCGCCGCCATCTCGCGCTGCTCCTCGGCGCCGCCTCGCTGCTGCTGCTCGCCGGCTGCGGCGGGTTGCGCGCCGCCGAGGCGCCACTGGCCACCACGCTGGAAAAGAGCAGTTGCACCCGCAGCGCCGACACGCTGATCGTGCTGCTGCCCGGCGCCTACTCGGCACCCGAGGAGTTCGTGCGCGAAGGCTTCATCGACGCACTGAACGAGAGCCGGCTCGCGGTCGACACCCTGCGTGTCGACGCCCACATGGGCTACTACCGCAACAAGACCATCCTCGACCGGCTGGCGCAGGACGTGATCGCACCGGCGCGCCGCCAGGGCTACAAGGCGATCTGGATCGCGGGCATCTCGGTCGGCGGTTTCGGCGGGCTGCTGTATGCCCAGACGCACCCCGGCGACCTCGCCGGCCTGGTCGTGCTGGCGCCCTACCTGGGCGAACGCGTGCTGAGCCAGGACATCGCCAATGCCGGCGGCCTGTCGCGCTGGCGCGGCCCACTCGAAGCACCGCCGGGCAGCGACCCGCGCACGCCCAGCGACACGCAGCTTTGGCAATGGCTGCGCGGCTACGTCGGCCACACCCGCACGTTCGGCGACCGGCCTCCGCTGTACCTGGGCTACGCGCTCGACGACCGCTTCGCCTTCAGCCACCGGCTGCTGGCTGGCGCACTGCCGGCGGAACGCGTCGTCACGACCGACGGCGGGCACGACTGGCCCGAGTGGCGGCGGCTCTGGCGCCGCCTGCTGCCGACGCTGCCGCTGCCGGGCTGCCCCGGCTGAGCCGCCCTTCAGTTCGGCCGCAAGCGCAGCAACTTGCCGTCGGACTCGTCGGTGAGCACGTAGAGCAGGCCGTCCGGCCCCTGCTTCACGTCGCGGATGCGGGCCCGGCCGTCGGCCAGCAGCTTGTGCTCGGCGACCACCTTGTCGTCCTTCAGTTCGATGCGGTCGAGATAGCCGAACTTCAGCGAGCCCACGAACAGGTTGCCCTTCCAGCCAGCGCCGTAGCGGTCGCTGGTGAGGAAGGCCATGCCCGAGGGCGCGATCGACGGCACCCAGTAGTGCAGCGGCTGTTCCATGCCGTCCTTGCGGGTGATGCCCTCGCCGATCTTGCCGCCGCCGTAGTTCTCGCCATAGGTGATCACCGGCCAGCCGTGGTTGACGCCGGCGCGCGGGATGTTGATCTCGTCGCCGCCCTGCGGGCCGTGCTCCGTCATCCAGAAGCGGCCATCGGGCGCGAGCGTCGCGCCCTGGCTGTTGCGATGGCCGTAGCTCCAGATCTCGGGCAGCGCACCCGGCTTGCCGACGAAGGGGTTGTCTTTCGGCACGCTGCCGTCCTTGGCGATGCGCACCACCTTGCCGTGGTGGTTGTCGAGCGTTTGCGCATCGTCCTTGCGGCTGAAGCGGTCGCCGAGCGTGAGAAAGAGGTTGCCGTCGCGGGCCTCGACGATGCGGCAGCCGAAGTGCGCGCGGCTCGCGACCTTGGGCTTCTGGCTGAAGATGACCTTCAGCGCCTCCAACGCCGTGCCATCGGCCGACAGGCGCGCGCGTGCAAGCGCGGTGCTGTTGGCCGATCCGCCCGACGCCTCGGGCTCCGAATAGCAGAAGTACAGGGTGCGGTTCTGCGCGAAGCCGCTGTCAGCCAGCACGTCGAGCAGCCCGCCCTGCCC